>NZ_JBWQQI010000016.1:0-212099 GCF_056619545.1 Paraburkholderia sp. SSBN10T | reverse complement strand
CACCTGAAAAGGCCAAAAAAAACAAAAAGCGCACCGTTAAAAAACCCGATGCGCTTCGACCAACAACCAACCCCGAGCCCAGCAAAAGAGCCCCAAACGCGCAGCGTTTAATGAGCCGCCGCCGCCTGTACCTTCTTCCCGGCCCGACCAATTTCCTCAAGCTTAATCTCAACATGCCGCGAGAAAACATACTCAGCGGGCCGCTGCTTATCAAGAGGAATATCCTCAACGAACTCACCGGTAGTCTTAGGCCCGCGCAGCGAAACCTTAAAAGCCTTCAGCGGATGAGTAACAGTATCCATCACAGCGGTAGCCTCAAACCCACAGTGCACCATGCAATCAGCACACTTCTCATAGTTACCCGTGCCGTACTTCTCCCACTCCGTGGTCTCCATCAGTTCCTTGAAGGTCTTCACATACCCTTCGCCGACCAGATAGCACGGCTTCTGCCAGCCAAAGACCGTACGCGCCGGATTGCCCCACGGCGTGCATTGATACGTCTGATTGCCGGCCAGGAAGTCGAGGAACATCGCCGACTGGCTGAACGACCAGCTCTTGCCATTGTTGCCGCGCTTGAAAATCTCGCGGAACAGATGCTTCGTCTTGTCGCGGTTCAGGAAGTGCTGCTGGTCCGGTGCGCGCTCATACGCGTAACCCGGCGAGACGGTAATGCCGTCCACCCCCATTTCCTTGACCGTATCGAAGAACTTCGCGACGCGCTCCGGCACGGCGTCGTTGAACAGCGTGCAATTGATGTTGACGCGGAAACCGCGGCGCTTCGCTTCCTTGATCGCGGCGACTGCCTTGACGTAGACACCTTCCTGCGAGACCGAGTGGTCGTGCGCTTGCTGGTCGCCGTCCAGATGCACCGACCATACGAAGTACGGGTTCGGCTGGTAGTCGTCCATCTTCTTTTCCATCAGCAGCGCATTCGTGCACAGATACACGAACTTCTTGCGCGCGATGATGCCCTTCACGATCTCCGGCATTTCCTTGTGCAGCAGCGGCTCGCCGCCTGCAATCGAAACGACCGGCGCACCGCATTCGTCAACAGCGCCGAGGCACTCTTCGAGAGACAGACGCTGGTTCAGAATAGGATCCGGATAGTCGATCTTGCCGCAACCATTGCAGGCGAGATTGCAGCGGAACAGCGGCTCGAGCATCAATGCCAGCGGATAGCGCTTATTGCGCGACAGGTGCTGACGCATGATGTATGCGCCAACCCGGACTTTCTGGAGCAACGGAATAGACAAGATGTCCTCCTTAAACTTCGCGTGCGGCGAGAGGTTGCGTCAGCTTTGACGGCAACTTGAATTCAACTTTCTCTTCTCGGCCCGCCATCGTCGATACCTCGACAGGCCCCAATGCGCGCAGCGCATCGATTACGTTTTCAACCATTTCTTCAGGCGCCGAAGCACCCGCCGTGATGCCGACCGTCTGCACATTCGCAAACCATTCCGGCTTCACTTCCGAACCATCCGCCACCAGATAGCTCGGTACGCCCGTTTCGCTGCCGATCTCGCGCAGCCGGTTCGAGTTCGAACTGTTCGTTGCGCCCACCACCAGCAGCACCTCAACCTGCGTGCTCAGCTCGCGCACCGCCGCCTGGCGGTTTTGCGTGGCGTAGCAGATGTCCCGCGTATCCGGACCGACAATGTTGGTGAAGCGGCGCTGCAATGCGTCGATGATGCCGCGCGTGTCGTCCACCGACAGCGTCGTCTGCGTCACGTACGCGAGCGGTGCGTCGACCGGCAAGTCCAGATGCGCGACCTCGGCCTCGCTTTGCACCAGCAACACCTTGCCGGGGATCTGGCCAATCGTGCCTTCGACTTCGGGGTGCCCCGCGTGGCCGATCAGGATCAGCGTGCGCCCGGCGCCCACGTACTGGCGCCCCTGCACATGCACCTTGGTGACGAGCGGGCAGGTCGCGTCGAGCACGTCGAGGCCGCGTTCTTCCGCAGCGCGTTCGACGCTCTGGGCCACACCATGCGCGCTGAAAATCGCCACGGCGCCTTCCGGCACCTCATCGAGTTCTTCGACAAAGCGCGCCCCTTTCTGGCGCAAGTTGTCGACCACATGCCGGTTGTGGACGATTTCGTGGCGCACATACACGGGTGCGCCGTGTTGCTGTAACGCGCGATCGACAATTTCGATCGCCCGGACCACCCCCGCACAAAAGCCGCGGGGTTGAGCAAGGATGACTCGCATAGGCTGCCGAACTCCGACTGACGCAGGTTTCGAAGAAGCCGGTGAAAACGACTTTATCGCCGCGACCATGATAATAATTGATGTCTAAAAACCGACGTAAAGTCGGTAGACGAAAACCAAACGCGCATTCTAACGCTATCGGGCGTGCTTTGCTCTGGCGAGTCCGTCCCAAGCGGCTTGTAAGGCCCGTCCGGCAAGCATGGCGTGCTGCAGTCGCGGTGCGGAACCCTTAAACTATCTGGCCTTGCGGTAAATGCTTACAACTGTATTACCGAATGAATTCGAGGCTTGCCGTATGGAAGCCGATCACTACGAAAACTTTCCTGGCGTCGGTGCGTTTCTGCCGAAGGTGTGGCGGCCTCTGCTCGGCATGGGCGCACAGTATAAACTGCCGCTCGCGCTGCGCCTTCCCGGGCGCGCGGGGTACGATGTCTTCCGCCGTCGGCCGGTGCTCGATGGCTTCGACTGGTTTGTTGTCACGACGCGCGCGCCGCTCGCGATGTGGCTGTCCCGGCGCGTCATCGTGCGCCACTTCGATTGAGGGCAACGCGTAATGCAGGTGGTTCTGTTTGTTCTGTCGTGTCTTTCGCTGCTGATCTGGGGTGTGCTGCTGTTTTTCCGCGGCGGATTCTGGCGGGCGCGTCCCGCGGCGCCGCTTGCGAGCGCGCCGCGCGAGGCTTGGCCGGCGGTAGCAGCCGTAGTGCCGGCACGCAACGAGGCCGATGTCATCGCGCAGGCTGTCAGCACGCTGCTCGCCCAAGAGTACCCGGGGCAGTTCCATGTGATTGTCGTCGACGATCACAGCACCGACGGCACCGCTGACGCCGCCCGCGCCGCCGCGCTGCAGTTGCAGTGTTCCGACAGGTTGACGGTGCTCACCGCCAAGCCGCTGCCGCCGGGCTGGTCCGGCAAGGTCTGGGCGCAGTCGCAAGGTATCGAGGCGGTGCGCACGTTGGGTCTGCCGGCCGACTTTCTGCTGCTTACCGATGCAGATATCGGCCACCCTGCCGATGCCGTGACGCAACTCGTCGCACGCGCCGATGCGGAACAGCGCGACCTCGTCTCGCTGATGGTCAGGCTGCGCTGCGACTCGTTCTGGGAAAAGGCGCTGATTCCCGCTTTTGTGTTTTTCTTCGCCAAGCTGTATCCGTTCGCGTGGGTCAACAACCCGCGCAACAAGACGGCGGCGGCGGCCGGCGGCTGCATGCTGGTGCGGCGCACGGCGCTGGAGGAGGCGGGCGGCATCGAGTCGATCCGCGCCGAGCTGATCGACGATTGCAGTCTGGCTGCGCGTATCAAGCATCGCGGCGCCGGGCGTCATCCGATCCGGCTGGACGTGGCGGCGCGTAGCGTCTCCCTGCGTCCCTACGACAACTGGCGCGAGATCTGGAACATGATCGCGCGCACCGCGTTCACACAGTTGCATTACTCCGCCTGGCTGCTGGCCGGAACGCTGGCGGGCATGACGATCATCTATCTGATTCCGCCGGTCGCGGCGCTGGCGCTCGGGCCGTTGTGCTGGCCCGCGTGGCTTGCCTGGGCGGCGATGTGCTGCGCGTATGCGCCGATGCTGCGCTATTACGGCCGCTCGCCGCTCTGGGCGCCGTTCCTGCCGTTGGTGGCGTTGTTTTATGTCGGCGCCACGTTTGCGTCGGCGGTGCGCTATTGGCGCGGCAAGGGCGGTCAGTGGAAGGCGCGCGTGCAGGCGCCGGTGCAACAGGATCGGTAAGTAAGGCCGAGGGGCCGGACGGCGCAAGGCCGGCGACCCCAACCAGCACCGCCACCGCATCAAGGCAACCGGGTTACCGCTGCGTCAGCAGCGCGTACATCTGAATCACGCTATCCGGCGAGAACGTGAACGGCACCCAGCCGTGACCGGTATGGCGCATGATCAGCAAGCGGTCGCCGTTCGACTGTTTCTGCACGGCCATGACGGGGTTGCGGGTCGACACGAAGCGCCAGCCGGACGGCATGCTCATCGGCGGCTCGGGCGTCATTGAGGCGCGTGCATTCGACAGCTCCTCGATCAACTGGCCCACCTGCTCGGGACGCAGCGATACCGTCTTGCCGCCGATCGTCATGGTGATTTCGTTCTGGGCCGGGCGGCCGACCGACAGCGTGGGCTTTTCTTCAGCAGCGGCGCTTGTCGCGGCTTGCTCCGTTTCGGCCACGGCTTGCGCCACTGGGTCCATCCCGGCTGCCGGGCTCATTGGGGTGTCTTCGCTCGCCACGCCCGGCGCGGAGACCGGCGCTGAGGCAGCCTGCTGCACAGGGGCCTCGGCCGTTGCGTTTGCTGTGGCGGGTTCTGGGATGTTTTGGGCCTGCGGGGCCACGACAGCCTGGATAAGCTGATCGACGCCCACTTCAAGCGCGCCGAGCTGTTCGTGAAGGTTCATGCGAGGATTCTCTGGTAAGACCCGCGATTTTACCTGTTGCGCGCGGGCTGTGACCCGCCGCGGGCCGGGCGACGTTGTAACAAAGTGCGTGCGGGTCTGTCCAGAGGGCCGTTCGTTACGCCTTCAGATACCCCGCTTGCCTGAACCACTCGAGCGCATCGGCCAAACCTTCGCGGTAGGGCCGGGCACAATAGCCGAGTTCGCGTTCCGCCTTCGCGGACGTGAAGTACATCTTGTTCTTCGACATCTTCAGACCGTCGACGGTCACAAACGGTTCTCGCTTTGTGATCTTTGCCACCGCCTCGGCGCCCATCGCAAGCGGGTAAAGCGGCCAGCGCGGCAGGCTGATGGTCGGGGCTTTGCGCCCGGTGAGCGCGGCGATGTCGGCGAGCATCGCCTGCAGCGGCAGGTTTTCGCCGCCGAGAATATAGCGCTCGCCGATCTTGCCGCGTTCGAGCGCAAGGAAGTGCCCGGCCGCTACATCGTCGACATGCACGAGGTTCAGCCCGGTGTCCACAAAGGCCGGAATCTTGCCGAGCGCGGCCTCGACGATAATGCGGCCAGTCGGCGTGGGCTTGACGTCGCGCGGACCGATCGGGGTCGACGGATTGACGATTACCGCGGGCAAACCATCCTCCGCAATCATCCGTTCGACCGCGCGCTCGGCCAGCACCTTGCTGCGCTTGTAGACGCCGATTGCCTGGTCGGCCTTGAGCGGTGAAGTCTCGTCGGACGACTGGCCCGAACTCGTCACCTTCAGCGTCGCCACGCTGCTGGTGTAGACGATGCGCTCGACACCTTCCTTCAGCGCCGCGCGCATGGTGGCCTCGGTGCCTTCCAGATTCGAGCGTTCGATCTCGCCTGGGTCCGGCGCCCACAGCCGATAGTCGGCCGCGACGTGCAGCAGATAGCGCACGCCGCGCAGCGCGGCGCGCATCGATGCCTCGTCGCGCATGTCGCCCACGACGATTTCCGCGTCGAGCGCCTCGACGTTGCGGCGCGGACTGGTGGCGCGCACCAGCACGCGCACCTTGAAACCCTTCTCTTGCGCGATGCGCGCCACCGCCGAGCCGACGAAGCCGGAAGCGCCGGTAACGAGTACGAGATCGCGGTTCTGATCCATCATTCTTTTCCAATTCCCTGCGTGGCGGTCGTCGGATTGTACGTGGCGCGTGCGCCGCGTGTCGCGCCGCGGGCCATTCTTATGTTCAATGCCGTGCAAGCAATCTCGCCGCGACGCGACTAGAATGCCGGCTTGAAAGATTGTGAGGAGAAGACGGCATGACAGGCCCGGATCTGGATTCGCGGATCGAAACGTATTACGTGCGGGTGCGCGGCGTCGTGCAAGGCGTCGGTTTCCGCCACGCGACCGTACGCCAGGCGCACGCGCTCGGTATCAAAGGATGGGTGGCCAATCTCGACGATGGCTCGGTCGAAGCCGTCTTGCAGGGCACTGCCAATCAGGTGGACCGGATGCTCTCGTGGTTGCGCCACGGGCCGCCGGCCGCTCGCGTGAGCGAAGTGGCCGGCGAAGAGCGGGTGACGGAAAAGCGCTACGAGCGCTTCGAGCAGCACTGAGTGAAGCGGCGCGGGTGGTAAAAGGCAGCCACCGCACGGGACTCACCGCACGGGCGTTAGCCAAGCCCTATTGCGCAACCAGCAGGCTCTCCGCGAACCCCCACTCCCGCTCGACCCACTGATGACTGCACGCGAAGCCGGCGTCGTCGGCGATCGCATGAACTTCTTCGGTCCGGTACTTGTGGCTGCTCTCGGTCCAGATGGTTTCGCCTTCGTCCAGCGTCACCGTCAGTTGCGCGGCGCGCACATGCGCCGTGACAGGACGCCGCGCGCGCAGATGCATTTCGATGCTGCGTGCGTCGGGATTGAAGCGCGCCACGTGCTCGAACGCGTCAAGCGGAAAATCGCCGCCCAGTTCGCGATTGATGCGCGCGAGCAGGTTCAGGTTGAAAGAGGCGGTGACGCCGACCGGATCGTCGTAAGCGGCCACCAGCACCGGGATCGGCTTCTCGAGATCCGTGCCGAGCAGCAACGCATCGCCGGGCGCCAGCATGCCGCGGATCGAACGCAGAAAGCGCGTTGCCGCGAGGCGGCCGAAATTGCCGATCGTGCTGCCGAGAAACAGCACCAGCAGCCGTTCGCCGGAAGCGCGTTTCTTGCTGACTTCCGCGAGACCTGCGAGGTAGTCGCGTTCGTAGCCGACAATCGAAATGCGTTCGATATCGCCCAGTTCGCGCCGGCATAACTGTAGCGCGCTACGCGAAATTTCAATCGGACAGTACGAAGTGGGGCGCTTTTTACACAGCGCTTCCAGAATTCGCCGCGTCTTGCGGCCGCTGCCGCTACCCAGCTCGGCAACGGTCACGTCGTGCGGAAGCTGCGCCACGATGTCCGCCGCGTGCTTCGCCAGGAGCCGTTCTTCCGCGCGCGTTACGCCGTATTCGGGCAGCACGGTGATCACTTCGAACAGCGCTGAGCCCACTTCGTCGTACAGGTATTTGGACGGCAACTCCTTCTGCGGCGTGTGGGTGAGCCCGGCGCGAACCTCGGTGGCGAAATCGGGCGAGACATCCTGCAATAGGGCTGGCTGAGTCATGCTTGCTCCAGTTTTCACGTTCCGGTGACGGTTTTCTGTCAGCAGGGTGTTCACGAGCGCGACACGGAACGGTGCCACGCGCGTCAGGAAGGAGCGGACCTGAGGTCCGCAGGGACGGCGCATTCGCCGGACAAGCCGGGGTGATCAAGCAAGAAGCGCGCTTGCGCGCAATCATGCGGCGACGTGCGATGTCGCAATGCCGTTGAGGCAATCGGCAACATGAGCACCCTCGTGCGCACGCGTGAAGTTATGTTCTAGTTCATCGACGGCCGTCGCGCACGGAGTAATTGTGCTCCGCGGCGCCGCTTCTTGCTGGCAACGCGTCTAGAATGCCGGCTTGCGTTTTTAGAATCATCCGATGAACACCTACGAACCTGGACGGGGCATCGCACTGTCGGTCAGCGCCTCGACGTTGTTTGCGCTGCTATCGGTGTACGCCAAACTGCTCGCGCCTTTGAGCGGGCTCGATATATTCGCGTGGCGTGTAGTCTGGACCGTGCCGGGCGCGCTTTTGCTGATCGCGCTGCGACAGCGCTTGCCGTTGCTCGCGCAACTGATGGCGCGAGCCGTCAGTGAACCGCGCATCGGTCTAGCGCTCGTGGCCAGCGCGGCGATGCTCGGCGCGCAGCTTTGGGTGTTCCTGTGGGCGCCGTTGCACGGCCGCATGCTGGAGGTCTCGCTCGGTTACTTCCTGCTGCCGCTGACGATGGTGCTAGTGGGCCGCTTCTACTATCGTGAGCGGATCGACGGGTTGCAGTGGCTCGCGGTGGCCTGTGCCGCAGTGGGCGTCGCACATGAAATCTGGGTAACGGGCGCGTTTTCATGGCCGACGCTGCTGGTCGCGCTCGGTTATCCGCCGTACTTCGTGCTGCGCCGCAAAATCAACGCGGATTCAATGACGGTGTTCTCGCTGGAAATGGCGCTGCTGCTGCCGTTCGCGATCGCGCAAGTGGTGCTCGGCGGCTCGCTCACGATGGTGGCAGGCCGCCTCGATATGATTTTCCTGCTGCTGCCTGGCCTCGGCGTGCTGAGTACGGTTGCGCTGGCGTCGTATCTGAAGGCGAGCCGGATGTTGCCGATGGCGCTGTTCGGCATTCTCGGCTACGTGGAACCGGTCTTGCTGGTGCTGGTGTCCGTTACGTTGCTGGGCGAGCCGTTGACTGCGCAACAACTGGCCACCTATGTGCCGATCTGGCTGGCAGTGGGGCTCACGGCATTGCACGGCGTACGGCTGGTGCGCTTGCCTCAGACATCGCGTTGAACCGCACCCGGCGAGGCTGACGCGGGCTTAGTACGGAACGGTTCATGCGAATGCGCTGCCGGACGCGTGCGTTAAGGACCGTGATGCGCTGCCGCACGATCCGGGTTGATGCGCGTCGCTCCCACCTCTGCTTCGATCGCCTCCCGCAGGGCAGGGCGCCAGCCGAAACCGAACAACGCTTCGGCCAGCACGAACAGCGGACCGATCAGCAGGCCGACGAGATCGTCGACGAAGGCCGGCTTGCGATGCTCGTAGGCCATGTGGCCGACAAACTGAAATACCCAGCCGACTACGAAGAGGCCAATGCCGGCGGCCAGCCAGGTCAACGTGGATTGCGCGGCGAGCCATTGGCCGCAGGCAAGGCACAGCGCCGAGACGACGGCCATCATCAGGCCGAGCGGCACATCGAGCACAAGGTAATAGAGCGTGGCTGCCACGAACAGTACCCAGGCAGGCGAGAGCGGTAGCGGCAACGCGGCGAACATCCATGCAGGGCGGCTCAACAGCACCGCGAGCGCCAGCACGATCATCGGAATGCCGACGAAATGTGTGGCGATGTTGCGCCGGTCGCGGTGATAGGCCGCGTACTGGGTCAATTGTTGGGTCAGCGTTCTCATGAGTGCCGCTCCTCGATCAAAGTCATCATAATCGCGGTCAAGCGGAATAAAAACCTTCGGGTAGCCGACAATCTCCGCACTCCAGTCCTGCATGGTGCCAGCCTATGAGTTCGCCTTTCTCCCCGAATGACCCGCAAGCGGTGCTCGAACGCAGTGCTTGGTTTCGCTCGGCGCCCGAGGCGTTTCGGGCGCAACTGGTCGAACTCGGCCGCGTGAAGCGCCTGCAGGCAGGCGAGCGGCTCTTCACGCGCGGCGATCCCGACGATGGACTCTACTGTGTGCTGGATGGCCTCGTGCGCATTGGCGCGGCGAGTTTTGCCGGCAAGGAAGCGCTGCTTGCCGTGATCGAACCGGTCAACTGGTTCGGCGAAATTGCGTTGTTCGATGGCCGCGCGCGCACGCACGACGCTTATGCAGAACGCGACTCCGTGCTGTTTCATATCCCGCGTGCCGAGCTGGTGGCGTTGCTCGAACGCACGCCGCAGTACTGGTATCTGTTCGGCCTGCTGCTCACGCAAAAGCTGCGTCTTGCCTTCGATGCGATCGAGGAGGCAGCGCTGTTGCCGGCGGCGCAGCGCATTGCGCGCCGCTTGCTGCTGATGGCGGGCGGTTACGGCGAGCCGGGGATGTTGCGGCGCGTGCTGAAGCTGCCGCAGGAAGATCTTGCGATGATGCTGGCGTTATCGCGGCAAACGATCAATCAGATTCTTAAGCAGTTCGAAACGCAGGGTGCATTGCAACTGCGCTATGCAGAAATCGAAATCGTCGACGTCAATAAGTTGATGGCATTGGCGAACCCCGATGAGACAGGACGTCTATCGGCTTGATCCCGCTTGCGGGGCAACCAGTAAAAAAGGCGAGTCCGCAGACTCGCCCTCCCCAACGGCATATTCGGCTTCAACTGTTAAGACCTGGTGGCCGGATTATGTCGATAACCGATCACCTTAGTTGGTCTTGGTGGTGTCGGTCTTTGCGCCGTCGGTCTTGACCGGCGCTGCGCTGGCCTCCTTGCCGGCTTCCCCGGTGGCTTTAGTCTTTTCAGCGCTGGCCACGGCGGCGTGCTTCTTGTTGCTGATCTTATGGGCCTGGGTCTTCTTGACGTGGGCAGTCCCGCTCTTGGTCTTCTTGACCTTGGCTTCGGTCTTGTCGGCCGTCGTGCTCGCTTGCTTGGCCGAGGCGTCGGTCTTCGCTGCGTCAGTGGATGTGATGCCGCCAGCCTTGAGGTTGGCCTGGCCAGCCGCTTGAGTTTGTTGATCGCCTGACGTCGCCGGTGCGGCAGTCGGTGCGGCTGTCTGTGCGAAGGCTGTCGAAACGAGCAGAGCGGAAGCGAGAGCAGCGAAAATCTTCTTCATGGTTTAACTCCTTGTGTGGCGGCTGAAAAGGTTCAGCGCTGCCGGTTTAACGCTAGCCGGATCACAGGAGTTGACGCTGTTCTGGTGACAAAACGTAACGGCGGAAACATGTGCTTATCGAGATACATGGACGCGCATTTCACCACTACATATATGACGATTTAAGTTTTCCTTAAGAAATGAGGATGACGAATTGGTGTGCCGTCGGCATCAAGCCGCTGGACTCGATGCTCGATGCGAGCCATGCAGAGCGATGCGTCTGAAGAAGGAAGTCGAAACCGCTTCGAGAGATGCAGCTTGCGTGACGGCGGTAGGGGAATGTCGCTCAGTATGTCTTGATCGCGTCGCGATAGACTTCGGCGATCTGCGCTGCGATTACCGTGTCGTCGAAATGTTTGCGCGCGTAGCGACGGCATGCGTCGGCGCTCGGCATCACGCGCACGCCGAGCAGTGCATCGGCAATGCCGTTGCCGAGTTCCCGGTAGCCACCGGACGAGACTACCAGGTGATCCGACAGGGGCGCGACCGCTTCGGCCGAGCCGCCCTCGGCCGTCACCAGAACCGGCGTACCTGTGGCGAGCGATTCGATCGCAGTCAGCCCGCAGTCTTTCATGGCGACCGTTGGCACGACCGTCAGATCGGCGGCGCGGTAGTACTGCGGTAACGCATCGTCGGAGACGAAACCCGCGAGCTGGACCTGGTTCTCCAGATCGCGGGCGACGATGCGTCCGTACAGCAGATCTTGTTCCGGCCCGGCGCCGGCGATGACCAGAAACACGTCAGGCACGACCAGCTTGACCATAAAGATCGCGTCGATCAGATCGTCGAGCCCCATGCCGGGGATGAGCGGCCGCACGCACAGCAGTACCGGCCGGTCTTGCGGCATGGCGAGGCGCTTGCGCGCCTGCTTTCTGGTAACGCGCAGCGCGAAGCGCGAGGTGTCGACACATCCGGGCACCACACGAATGCGCTCTTCCGGAACGCGGTAGCGCGTATGCAGGACATCACCCGACTCGCGCGATAACACGATATGGCGCGTGCCGCCGTGATACACCATTCGCTCGAGGCCGTAGCGCAAGGGGCCGAGCAAAGCCGCGCCACGGTCGCTACGATGTTCGTCGACCCACGAGCCATGAAAATGGACGACACGCGGCACCTTGCCGAACTTGCCGAGGATCGGCGCAGCGTGTGGCGCGAAGTGCAGCGCGACCACATCGGGCTTGCGCCCCGGTTCGAGCGGGCGCGGTTGCGCGGCAGGGCGCCGGAGCAGTCGCCCGAGGCTCGCCTGTGCATCGGCAAGGGTCTGCTGCACGGCGCTGGATGGGGTGGGCGCGGCAGACGCGGCGGCGCCTGGATCGCGCACATTGACACCTTGACCAGGCAAAGCTGCGGCCAGAGTCTGGAGCATCCGGTCGAGACCGTCGTGACGTGCCAGCGGACGTCGCATGCCGATCTGCAAAGAATCGATCGGCGTGTTCATGATGCAGCGCGCGCCCGGTCGTAGGCATGCCTCGCGTGCGGTTGCAGTTGCAAATCGTCCGGATCCATCGCTGCCCTTGTGCGGCCTGTGTAGCGGGAGACGTTGAGCTGAGGCGTTGCTCAACTATCGCCGCATACGGTACGTCCGCAAATTGCGCGTCTCTGTGTGCTACCGCACCTAACGCCTGGCAGTGTCTGAAGTCTTTGCAAATTTTGTCGTTCTTGGCCGTCTATACAACTTGCCCTCAACACGTCACTTGAACGGATTGTCGACCACTCCTGGTTTGGCGTCCGGTTCGTCCTTGATCCGCTCAGGCAAATTGGCTTGAGCCTGCAATGTTCCGACGATACTGTCGAGGGCTTGTTTCAAGACGAGTGCCGCCTTCAGCCCGCGCTGATCTTTCGTCAGCTCGAGCGTGCCGGTTAGCGTGACACGTGTCGTCCCATTGCTGAGCGTCAGCGTGTCGCCCTGAATACTGAGTACCTCGTCGTCGTTCGAGAAAGCGTTAAACACCTTTGAGTCCTCCTGGACGCTGATCTTTCACTGACTCGGGAATGCCCGGAAAGCGGATGCCGCTCATCGCTTCGAGTTCGTGAACGGTTTTGATGTTGTAGCGATTCGTCGAGACATTGTCGACCACCACCGCGAACGCCATTTGTGTCGACGGCACGTACACCACCTTGAACAATTGCGTCGGCACGAACACGCGCGTCGGTCCGATGGTCTGCAACTGCTGGCCGGTGAACATCGGCCCGGTCACCACGTAGGTGTCGTCGTAGCGGGTGGCGATCTTGCGCACCGAGGTTTCGATGCGCGCCCACAGGCGCTGATTGTTCTCGCGATTCTGCGGCACCACGTTCGCCAGCGAAAACGACTGTGCCATCGCTTGCTGATTCCAGCGGTTGCCTGCTGGGCTCATATGGCCACGGTCAAAGCCGCTGCGCTTGTAATCGGCAAGCGTCGCGCCTTCGCCGTCGGGCAGACGCGCATCCTCGAAGAACTTGTTGGTGCGCACCATGTCTTGGGCGGCTTCGATGTGATCGCGCGTCAGATGTTCGGCGGACCAGAGCGGCCCGTGCGTGATGCCGGAATGCAAGACCGCGAAGTCCGAGTAACAGAGCATGCGCGCCTTCGGCGCTATCTTCTGGTTGGTCAGCACCGGCCACTGCGCGTTGGGCGTGAAGTCGGCACAGGAGGGCGCGGCGATGGCATGCGCCGCGACGGCGAACAGCAGAGAGGCAAACCACTTCTTCATGGATCAGGCAGCGGAGGAACGGGGGGCAAAAGTATAGCGTCGCGCGTGCTGCTTGCGCGAGCCAAGCCCCACCTCCGGAGCCAGCATTCAGGTCAGGAGAGGGACGCAACGACAGCGCCCCTCTTTCGCAGCCTAGCTGTCGAAGACGCGGTGTTCCGCGTGAACGGGCTGACGGTCTACAGCCTGCAGCCGCCAGTAACCGGTTGCCGGCTGATGCGCCGGCACGCACGTCCAGGCGGCCGAGCCTTCCGCCGAACTGACGCGCTGCTTGCGGTCCACGTGCAGGCCGCGCAGCGTACACAGCGGCGCGTCGGTGCTCGGCGCGCACAGTGTCGTGACGCCGTCGGCGTCATGGAGTTCGCCCCAGGGGGGCAGATCGATCCCTTGATGCGCTTCTCTCGACCACCGATGCTCATCGGTATCGAGCCACAGCACAGCGTAATCGTGATTGACGGTGGGATCGGAACCGTTGATCAGAATGGTCAGGCGCATGGCAGTTCCGTTACACAGAGCGCGAAGTATTGCTCTATCAGTCTAGGCCGAGCTTCACGTTATGCAAGGCAAACGACTATCGGCGGCATTGAAAAACACAATTGGGGAACGTCTTGCCCAGCTTCTAGATTTAAAGACGCGGTGCAGCGACGCGCGTCTGCCCGGCGGTCCTGTGGACGATTTCGTCCACCATCGCGCGCCCCACATTACAGGCTTGCATGGAGGTTCAGATGTCGCAACTCAAGGGTTCGAAGACCGAGGATAATCTGAAGGCAGCGTTCGCCGGCGAATCGCAGGCGAATCGTCGTTATCTGTATTTCGCAGCCAAGGCCGACGTTGAGGGCCAGAACGATGTTGCGGCGCTATTCCGCTCGACCGCCGAAGGCGAAACGGGTCACGCGCACGGTCACCTCGAGTATCTCGAAGCGGTAGGCGACCCGGCCACTGGACTGCCGTTCGGTTCGTCGCGGCAAAACCTGCAAGCGGCGATCGCCGGCGAAACCCATGAATACACCGATATGTATCCGGGCATGGCAAAGGCCGCGCGCGAAGAGGGCTTCGACGAAATCGCCAACTGGTTCGAAACGCTCGCCAAAGCCGAGCGTAGCCACGCCAACCGCTACTCGAAGGCGCTCGAAGCACTGGTCGACTGACGCGGCATGCATCGGCGCGAACGCCAGCTACACTGAAACAGGTTGAAGCAACAGCAGGAGCTTGCGGCAACGGTCCGCAGGCTCCTGTTCGTGTCGGCGCGGCGCAAGGTGCGGCGCGTCGTGGCCGTCGTGGCGATGTGCCGCGGCTTGAGCGCGCTCAGGTGCCGGTTTCGCAGTCAAAATAGAAAAACGCAAACGCATTCAAGGAGTCTGACTCCATGCCCCACAAAGAAGGCAGCCTCGAGGCGCCCACCCGGCATCCGCTCGATTGGCTTTCGGATGCGTTCTACGATCAGGAGGCGCTCGATCAGGAACTGGCGCGCGTCTTCGATATCTGCGCGGGATGTCGCCGCTGCGTCTCGTTGTGCGGCGCGTTTCCCACGCTGTTCGATCTGGTCGACGCCACCGACACCGGCGAAGCGCACGAAGTCGACAAAGCCGAGTTCGGCAAGGTCGTCGATCAGTGTTACCTGTGCGACCTGTGCTACATGACCAAGTGTCCGTATGTGCCGCCGCATTCATGGAACGTCGATTTTCCGCACCTGATGCTGCGCGCCAAGGCGGTCGATTACAAACGCGGCGACGTCAAGCTGCGCGACAAGTTTCTCTCGAACACCGACGCGCTCGGCCACCTCGCAGGCATTCCGGTGGTCACGCAGACGGTCAACACAGTCAATCGCACCGCAACCGCGCGTGGCGTGATGGAGAACATGCTTGGCGTCGACAGGACCGCGTGGTTACCGGACTTCGCGCCACGAAAATTCCGCAGTGCCGCGAAAAAGTCGCCGGCTGCGCCGGTGCGCGACGGCGAGCGCACGCCGGGCAAAGTCGCGATTTACGCCACCTGTTATGTGAATTTCAACGAGCCGGGGATCGGGCACGACCTGCTCGCCGTGCTCGCGCACAACGACATTCCCTACGAACTGGTGAAGAGCGAAGCGTGCTGCGGCATGCCGCTGCTCGAACAGGGCGATTTGCAGGGCGTTGCCGCCAAGAAGGAAAAAAATCTGCCGGTGCTCGCGAAATACGCCCGCGAGGGCTACGCGATCATCGGCGCGATTCCGAGCTGCGTGCTGATGTACAAGCACGAACTGCCGCTGATGTTCCCCGATGATGCCGATGTGCGCGCCGTCAGCGAAGCGTTCTGGGACCCGTTCGAGTACTTCGTATCGCGCAATCGAGACGGTCTTCTGAAAACCGACTTCAAGACCGCGCTCGGCAAAGTGTCGTACCACGTGCCTTGCCACGCGCGGGTGCAGAACATCGGCCGTAAAACCGCCGAAACCCTGGCCTTGGTGCCGGATACGCAGGTCACGGTTGTCGAGCGCTGTTCCGGGCATGCCGGCACGTTCGGCGTCAAAAAGGAGTTCCACCGCACGGCGATGCAGATCGGCACGCCGGTTTTCAAGGCGATGGCCCAGCCGCATCCCGACTACATTTCGTCGGATTGCCAACTGGCCGGCCATCATATCGAACAGGGGCTCGACGAAAGCGGCTTGTCCAAAGGACAGCTTGCGCATCCGCTCACGCTGCTGCGCAAGGCGTACGGCCTCTGACAACCCTAACTGACTGGAAGGACACCCGAGATGAGCATTGCCCGCAACTCGCTGTTGTCGCTCGAGAATTATTCGAAATCGCGCATTGCCATGCGCGCCCAGGTGATCGAGCACAAGAAAGATCGCACCGTGCCGCTCGGCAACCACGTCACGTTCCTGTTCGAAGACGAAACCACGATCCGCTATCAGATTCAGGAGATGCTTCATATCGAGAAGATTTTCGACGAGGACGGTATCCAGGGCGAACTGAACGCCTATCTGCCGCTGGTGCCGGACGGCAGCAACCTGAAGGCGACGATGCAGATCGAATACGAGAACGAAATCGAGCGGCATGCGGCGCTGACCCGGCTGATCGGCATCGAGGACCAGGTGTTCCTGCAGGTGGACGGTGAATCGCCGGTCTATGCGATTGCCGATGAGGATCTCGAACGCGACAACGACCAGAAGACCTCGGCCGTGCACTTCGTCCGCTTCGAACTCACGCCTGCGATGAAAGCGCGACTGCGCGACGGGGCGGCGTTGCAGGTCGGCTGCGATCATCCGAATTACCCGGTGCCTACGCAGACCGTCGAGCCGCGGGTAAGGGCGGCGCTGCTGAAGGACCTCGCTTGAAACATGCCGCACGGCGCGGTGTTCGATGTGCAAGAAGCCGGGTATTCGATCCTGCGGAGTGAGTGCACGCCAACCTTGTCCCATCGCTTTAGCCCTGTAGGATAGCGGCGTCAATACGACGATTGCGGAGGCAGGTCATGGCACGTCGATGGATGCAAGCGGCCGTTGCGGCGATGTGGCTCGGCACGATCGCCGCGGTCGGCTTCAGCGCCGCCAGTTCCGCGGACGAGCCGGCGCCGTTTCCGTCGCCGCGGCCGGTTGTCTATGTAGCAGATTTCGATCTCGACGCCGCCAATATCAAGCCGGACAGCGGCCCTGGTAGCCGGCTGCGACGCTTGGGCAGCGTGCTGCCTGGCGGCCCATTAAGGCAATCGAAGGACCCTCAGACCCAGGCCAAAGAGATCGTCGCCGAAATGGCGGACGACCTCACCGCCGATCTGACGAAAGCCGGCGTCGACGCGCGCCGGCTTCCGCCCGGCGCGGCGTTACCCGCCACGGGCTGGCAGGTGCGCGGCGTATTTCTGAGTGTCGACGAGGGCAACCGCTTGCGGCGCGCCGTGGTGGGTTTCGGCGCGGGCCAGAGTAACTTTCAGATCGCTGTCTCGCTCGACGATCTGTCCAACCCCGCATTGCCGCCGCTCTATGAGAGCACCGAGGAAGGCGCCAGCAAGGACAAGCCCGGCGCCTTCATCAAGCTCAATCCCTATGTGATTGCCGCGAAGTTTGTGATGGCCGGCCACGATCAGAAATCGACGATCAGGAACACCGCACAGCAAATCTCGGATTCGGTGGTGGAAAAGTTGAAGGCCAAGGCGCAATAAGGCTGCAGGCCGGCGGCCGATGAGGTGAGCGCCTACTTACGCCTTTGCCTGCACGTTAACGGCAGCGGTCCCGCCAGCCGTGCTGGCGGGACCGCTAAACACCCAATAACCATTAACCGTAATCAGGCCAGCGCCAGCGTGCTCGTCAAATCGCCAAGCGGCGCCAAGCCGTTTTGCGCGAAGGCGCGATCGCGTGCCACGATCCCGTCGAGCGGCTTCAATCCGTGCACTCGGGTAATGAAGCGCAGGATCGAGTTGGTGTCGTAGACGGTGTGATCCACGTAGCCCTTTTTCGCGAGCGGCGATATGACCAGCGCCGGAACCCGCGAACCCGGACCCCAGCGGTCGCCCTTCGGCGGCGCTACCGGATCCCACCAGCCGCCGTTTTCGTCGACGGTGACGATCACCACCGTATTCGCCCACTGCGGGCTGCGCTGGAGGTGGTCGATCACCGCGGCGATGTGACGGTCGCCCGACTCGACGTCCGCATATCCTGCGTGCATGTTCAGATTGCCTTGCGGCTTGTAGAACGTGACGGCAGGCAGGCGTCCGGCGTCGATATCGGCGAGCAGGCGGTTGGTCGACGCGTCGTCGCCCACGCCTGCGTCGCGCAGATGCTGACGGCGTGCGTCGGTGCCCGGCGCATAGTTGACGAAGTAGTTGAACGGCTGATGGTGGTACTGGAAGTCCGGCACGTTGCCGGTATCCTGGTGGTCGATCGCGTATTGCCATGCACCGGCGTACCACGCCCAGCTCACGCCCTTATCCGACAGACGATCGCCGATGGTCGCGTAGTTCTGCGGCGGCAGAACGCGCGGATTGGACAGATCCGCCGTGGCCGGATCGCCTCCCGGCGCAGGGCGCACGAAGCTCGGCTGATACGGCGGCGCCATGGTGTTGACGGCGTAGCCGTCGGGCGTGAACAGACCGTCGTTGACGAACTTCGGCGGACCGTCGAGCGCGGAGGCCGGCGAATGGGGCGCGACCTTGAGCCATGCACCGGTCGGATCATCGCCTTCGACCACAGACACAAACTGCTTCGCCGCGGTGTTATGCACGTCCGGCACGAGCGGCGTCTGCGCGGAGATCAGGAAGATGTGGTTCAGCCACGAGCCGCCAAAGGCCGCCATGAAAAAGTTGTCGCACAGCGTGTATTGCTGCGCGAGATTCCAGATCCGCAACGTCTCGGCGGAATTCCGGTAGTGCCCCATCACCAGACCGCCCGAGTCGGCCCACGCGACAAACTGGTTGTTGCGCCCGGCGTTGATCTGCATCTGGTTCTGATAGAAGCGGTGCCACAGGTCGCGCGTGATCACACTGTTCGGCAGCGGCGCGCCCTGCGCGTCGGTGATGTGGAACGGTTTGTTGTTCAGATCGACGATGTCGCGCTCGCCGATCATGTAGCGCTTGCCGTCCACTTCCTGTGCCTGCGGCACGAGGCCGCCCCAGATTTTCGGCAACTGCGGCAGCGGCGTTTTGCCGTCGCGGTCGAGCTGCACGTAGCGCTCCGCGGGCACGGTGTCGAGCGGATGCTGTACGCCCGGGAAATTGCCGTACAGATTGGCGAAGCTGCGGTTCTCCGCGTAGATCACCACGATCTGGCGCACCTGATCGTGCAAGGCGGCGTCGAGCCGCAGATCGGCGGCGCTGCGCTGGCCGCCGGCCGCTTGCTGTTCCGTGGTGCAACCGGCGAAGGCGAGTCCGAGGCCTACTGCCGCGATGCCGGTGAGGACGCGGCGGCGCTCGGGGTTGTCGGGACCGTCGTCGTGGGCAAGCTCGGCGTTCGGGTGCGGTACGGGCAAATCGTCCTTCTGATTCATCGGTCTGGCTCCTCAGGTCTGGGCCGCTTCCGCGCGCCGGTCATCCCGGTCGCGCCGCAGCCGGCACTTCGTGCTTCGCTTCGAGAATATGTTGTTCGTCAGGCATTGAAACGACTTCGTCGACGGCGCTCCGTTTGCACGCGTCGACTAACTGACAATGATCGCGCCCGATATCGTCCATTTGTGTGTCAATCGAAATGCGTCAATGCGGATAAAGCTGCGCTGTGCCCGGGCAATATGTTTCGAGCATCTTCTTGAGGCGCCCGTGGTTCGACAGGGCGCGCAAGGCCAGACGGAACCGCCGGTTGTATTCGGCCGATTTCCCGAACGGGGTAGCGAGATCGTACGATGCCAGAATTCGCTCCCTTAGGCCAAATTGGCCCGCGACGCTTCGCGCTATCATGCTGACCTATAGACGATCAGCACGAACTACAGCCGGATATGGCAAAAGAAAACATGACAGGAGCGGGACGCAAAGCGGCCAAACCGCGCGGCGATGCGCCGGCGGTTCACGATGAGGCAGCAGCACCCGTCGATCTGACCGAAACCGCCGACGAAGAGAGCGCCGGCGGCTCGACCTATCTCGTCCCTGGCCTCGAACGGGGCTTGCGCATCCTCGCTGAATTCAGTGCACGCGAACCGGTGCTGGGCGCGCCGGAATTATCGAAGCGCATTGGCATTCCTCGCACCACCACCTTCCGCCTGCTGCAGACACTGGAAGCGCTCGGTTTTCTGGAGCGCGTGAATGGCGACCGTCATTTCCGGCTGGGTGTCGCGGTGTTGCGGCTCGGCTTCGAATATTTGAGTTCGCTCGAATTGACCGATATCGGCACGCCGCTGCTCGAACGCCTGCGTGATGCCACGGGACTGAGCGCGCACCTGCTGATCCGGGATCAGCGCGATGTGGTGTTCGTTGCGAAGGCCCAAACGCACGATCCGATGTTCAGCTCGGTCAAGGTGCATGTCGGCACGCGTCTGCCGGCGCATGCGACGGTGCATGGCCAGGTGTTGATGGGCGATCTGAGCTACGAGGAATTGCGCCAGCTTTATCCTGAGCCGCAGCTCGAGCGCTTTACGGATCGCACGCCGGCGACCGTCGAGGAACTCAACGAGCGCGTACGTGAAAGCGCGGTGCTCGGCTATGCCGTCAGCGAGGCTTCGTTCGAGCGTGGCATTTCGGTGGTGACGGCGCCGGTGCGCGACCAGACCGGCCGCATCGTGGCTGCGTTGACGGTCACGGTGCCGCGTTCGGATATCGGCGAAGCCGGCGAACGCGAACCCTTGATCGCAGCGGTGTGTCACGCGGCGGTGGATCTGTCGACGCGCCTCAATTACCGTCCGCGTGCGGACGATCCGACCGTTGCCGAGGCGCGCCGCAGAACGGTGGCGGCGCACTAGACGAGGGCAGGCCGGCTGCGTGCAACCGGCCGCACCTTCACTTAGAACGAATGGTGAACGCCCGTCAGGAACACCGTCTGATTGCGGCCGTTCGCGACGCCTGCTGTGAAGAACGCAGCGTCCGTATTCGAACTGGCGCGCTCATACAGCGCATTCACATACACCTGGGTCGATTTCGATAGCGCGTAGATATCGCCGATCTCGAACTGCGTCCAGCGGTGACCGTCGAGGCTCGTCGTCGCAGCGCCGCCCGCCACGCTGTTGAACGGCGTGAACTGATAGTTCGCCCCCGCGTCGTAGCTCTGATAGGTGCTCGAGTACCCCGGCGAGTCCAGCTTCACGCGCGTGTACAAGCCATGCACGAGCAGCTTGCCGAACTGATACGACAGCCCGGCGCCCATGTTTTCGACCTTATCGGCCGTGTAGTTGGCGGCCGCCACACCCTGGAATTTCGTGATGCCGGTCGTGACGATCGACGGTGTCTGGTTGTGCTCGTTCGAGTAGACCGCACCGGCCTTGAACGGGCCGTTCGCGTAGCTGGCCGCGAAGCTCAAGGTGCGCCCGGTGGCGAAGTCGGTCGTGTTGCCGAGACCCATCATCGCGCCGAATGAGAAGCCGCTAAAGCTGGCCGAGCGGAACTTCACCGAGTTGTTGAACGGCACGACACTCGTGTCGGCCAACTCGTCGATATTGCCCGGGTGGAACGCATACCAGCTGGCGGCGAGATAACCGGTGCTCAGCGGCCCCAGCACGTCGAAGTTGAACGGCGTCTGGTGACCCAGCGTCAGCGTGCCGATCTGATCCGAGCTCAAGCCTACATACGCCTGGCGGTTCCACAACGTTCCGGACGACGCCATCGCGCCCGTCGTCGTAGAGAAGCCGTTCTCCAACTGGAACAAGGCGTGCAGACCGCCGCCCAGATCCTCCACACCCTTCAGGCCCCAACGGTCAGGCTGCATGTTGCCCTGTTCCGCCATCCATTTCGTGCTTCCGCCGACATTGCTGATGTACGCGACTCCGGCATCGAGACTACCGTAAAGCGTGACACTGCTTTGTGCCCACGCCCCTGACGCGGCACACATTGCCGTAAGTCCGACTGCAATGATTCTTTTCACCGTTGGTTCTCCTGATCATATGACGGATAGCTAGATCCCATTCCGCTGTCCGTGGTGCATTGAGTGAGCGTTGGTCATGGTTTATGCGCCTAAACTTCGCTTCTTATTTGTTCCACCTATGGGCGTATGTATCGCCTATGGAAAGTATAGAGTTTTCAGAAGTGGTCAAAATAAATTTTTGAGCCCCGAGGAAACCCGAATGCCGTGCGAAGGATTGCTTCGGATACCGACAGAAAACCCTTACGGAATAGGGGCATAACGCAGGTCGAGTTCTCAGGCAGGTTCGCGGTCCGCTGTCTGTCCGACGCCACATCAGTGTTTTCCCCTAACGCTGCAGATTTTTCTTTTTTTCTCCGCGACGCGACTTCTATAATTCACCATACACGAACTAATGTTTCGTATGTGGAACATAAGGGCTTCAGGAGAAGGTAGCGAATGACTGAACAATGGCGTTGCGCCGGACATGCCGGCGACCTGGCTGAAGACGCGCCGCTCGAGTTCAAGCTCGACGGCACGGAGATCGGCATCTACAAGGTGGGCGATGCGCTGTACGCGCTGGAAAACGTCTGCCCTCATGCGTACGCGTTGCTGACGCAGGGCTTTGTCGACGGCGATACCGTCGAATGCCCGCTGCACGAAGCCGTGTTCCATATCCCGACTGGCAAGTGCCTGAAAGAGCCGGGCGGCCGCGACCTGAAGGTGTATGCGGTTCGTCTTGCCGGTGAAGAAATCCAGATCAAGGTGGAATGACATGCGAGAACAAGCCGTGAAATTCAATCCTTCCCTGAAGCCGTGGCTTGCGCCGCAGCCGAACAACGTGGCCGGCAAGGGCGTCATCGAAAAGCCGGGCGAGGCGCAAAACCTCGTGTGGCAAACCCGCAAGGCAGAGCCGACGCAATACGAGAACGACTTCGGCGACGCGCTCGAGAAAGTGTTCGATGCCGGTGCAGTGGAGTTGCAGGACGTAGTCGACGGTTTGAACCGCGTCGGCTTCCGGACTCCGGAAGGCGCGGCGTGGAGCGCCGAGCGCCTGACCGCCGAATTCCGCCTGCTTGCCGAATAAGCGCGCCCCCGAACAACCGAGCGACCCCGTCTCACCGCACCGCATCCGGAGTCTTTCCATGACGTTCCCCACTACCAACAACACGACGGATCACGGCACGGCCGATCCGCTGCAGGCTTACCTCGACCTCGGCCTGCGCAACTACTGGTACCCGGTCGCGCCGAGCTGGCAAGTCGGCAACGCGCCGATCGGTCTGACGCGCCTGGGCGACCAGATCGTGCTGTGGCGCGATCAGGAAGGCCTGGTCCACGCGCTGGAAGACCGCTGCCCGCACCGCGGCGCGCGCCTGTCGCTCGGCTGGAACCTCGGCGGCAGCGTCGCCTGCTGGTATCACGGCATCGAAGTCGATGGCGGCGGCACGGTCACCAAGGTTCCGGCTGTGTCGAACTGCCCGCTCGAAGGCCGGAAGTGCGTGAAGTCGTACCCGGTACAGGAACACGCCGGCGCGATCTTTCTGTGGTTCGGCGATGACGCGCATAAGGAACCCGCGCCGCTCGTGCTGCCGGAAGAACTGGCGGGCGAGGAATACGCAAGCTTCCTGTGCATGTCGAACTGGAAGTGCAATTACCAGTACGCGATCGACAACGTGATGGACCCGATGCACGGCGCGTATCTGCACGCCACTTCGCACTCGATGGCCGAAGGCGACAAGCAGGCCGACATGCGCGTACGCAAGACCGACACGGGTTTGATGTTCGAAAAGGTCGGCCAGCGCGACGTCAACTTCGATTGGGTCGAACTGGGCGAAACCGGCTGCCTGTGGATGCGTTTGGCGATCCCATACAAGAAGAAGTTCGGCCCGGGCGGCAACTTCGGGATCATCGGCTTCGCCGTGCCCGTCGACGAAAACAACTGCCAGGTCTACTTCTGGCGTACCCGTAAGGTGTCGGGCTGGCAGCGCGACGCATGGCGCTTCATGTATCGCAACCGCCTCGAAGGCTTGCATTGGGACGTGCTGGAACAGGACCGTTACGTCCTCGAAAGCATGGCGCCGAATGCCCGCCAGCACGAATTTCTCTACCAGCACGACGTCGGCATGACGCGCGTGCGCCGCATGTTGCGCCAGCGTGCGCAGCAGGATTTCGACGCACTCGCCACCCACCGTGCGCAAGCTGTCGCCGCCGAAGCGGGCGCGGCAGCAGGACATAGCCATGCTTAACACTAACGCTGTGCTCGCGGCACTGAACGGCCGGCGAGTGATCGTCACGGGTGGCGCACGCGGTCTTGGCGCGGCGTTTGTCCGATCGCTGGCGCAAGCCGGCGCCCAGGTGGTGTTCGGCGATGTGCTGCACGACGAAGGTCGTGCGCTCGCCGACGCTCTGCAAGACGAAGGTCAGGCGGTGCATTTCCTGCCGCTGGATCTCGCCGATCCGTCGAATATCCAGGGCTTTGTTGCTGAGGCCGTGGCGCAGCTCGGCGGACTCGACGCGCTGATCAACAACGCGGCGATTACCAATTCCGGCGGCAAGTTCGCCGGCGAACTGACGGTCGATACGTGGGATGCGGTGATGAACGTCAACGTGCGCGGCACGTGGCTGATGAGTACCGCAGCGCTACCGCATTTGCGCGACTCGGGCCGCGGCAGCGTCGTCAACATTGCTTCGGATACCGCAATGTGGGGCGCGCCGAAGCTGCTTGCGTATGTCGCCAGCAAAGGTGCGGTGATCGCGATGACGCGTTCGCTGGCGCGTGAATTCGGCGCGCACGGCATCACGGTGAACGCGATTGCGCCGGGCCTGACCGAAGTCGAAGCCACCGCATACGTGCCCACCGAGCGTCATGAGTATTACCTGAAAGGCCGCGCGCTGACCCGTGCCCAGGTTCCCGACGATGTGACGGGACCGGTCCTGTTCCTGTTGTCCGATGCCGCACGTTTTGTGACTGGCCAGTTGCTGCCGGTGAACGGCGGCTTTGTGATGAATTGATCTTGTCTTGACCGAAAGGAGAAAGAGATGGCGGACACCGAAATCGAACGTAAGTCGTGGGATCAACCCACGGAAGCCAGCTTTGCGCAATGGATGGATTCGCGCGTGGCGCGCCTCGCAACCCGTCGCTACGACTGGGACGCGTTGAAGTTTCAGGCCGACTACGACCCGAAGTATCGCCGTGCGCAAATGCGCTATGTCGGCACGGGCGGCACGGGCGTCGCCAAGGACGTCAACACCGTACCGGCAGGCGGCTTCACGTTCTCGACCATGGTGATTCCGGCCGGCAACATCGGTCCGAGCCATATTCATATGGATGTCGAAGAAATTTTCTTCGTGCTGCGCGGCAAGATGAAAGTGATCTGCGAGCGCGACGGCGAAACCTGGGAATCGGTGCTCGGCGAACGCGATCTGATCTCGGTGCCGCCGGGCGTGTATCGCACCGAAGTGAATATCGGTGAAGAGGACGCGCTGATGTGCGTGATGCTCGGTTCGCCGAAACCCATCACGCCGACGTATCCGCCGGATTCGCCGCTGGCCAAGCTGAAGCGCTAAGCATTGGGCCACAGGCTGCGCGCCAGCACTGCTGGCTGTGTGTTTGCCGCTTGCCGTTAGTCAATGCCCAAACGGCACCGTGCGCCGCACGGTTGCCGTACCGAAGCTCCCTTACCTCGCACCTGCAGATAGAAACCATGTCCGCTGTTCCGTCCACCACTGTCGATCTCGCTGCCTCGCTCGAAGCGCGTCTTGCGCGCTTTCCTTTGCAGCGGGCCGTCATTGCGGCGGGCCAGAGCGTGGCATATCGGGAGGCCCAGGCAGCTTCTTCGACATGCAACGACGCCTTGCCGCTGGTGCTGTTGCACGGCATCGGTTCGGGTGCGGCGTCGTGGTTGCAGCAGTTTGAAGCGCTGGGCGCGACGCGCCGTGTGCTGGCATGGGATGCGCCGGGGTATGGCGCTTCCACACCGGTTGCACCTGCCTCGCCCAAAGCCGCGGACTACGCAGACGTGCTGCGCGGCTGGCTCGACGCGCTTGGTATCGAGCGCTGCGTGCTGGTTGGGCATTCGCTCGGTGCGATTGTCGCGGGCGCGTTTGCCGTCGCGCATCCTGAGCGCCTCGCGGGCCTCTTGCTGCTGTCGCCTGCGTGCGGTTACGGCGCGGCCGCAGCAGACCAGCGCGAAACAAAGCGCGACCAGCGCCTCGCGATGCTGGCCGAACTCGGCCCCGCAGGTCTCGCCGAAAAGCGCAGCGCGAACATGTTGTCGTCACACGCGGACGACGCTTCCCGCGCATGGGTGCGCTGGAACATGGCGCGCATTGTCCCGCACGGCTATGCCCAGGCCACGCATCTGCTCGCTAACGCCGATCTCGCCGCCGACCTTGCCCGCTATCACGGCCGCATCAACGTCGCGGTCGGCGCCGACGACGCCATCACGCCGCCGTCCGCCTGCGAACGGCTGGCTCAGGCGGCACGTACGCCTTTGCAGGTGGTGCCGCGCGCCGGTCACGCCGGATATATCGAAGCCGCTGACGCGTACACCGCGCTCATCGACACGTTCTGCCGCGCGAGCGCGGCGCCACGGAGCCACTGAATGACGCCCGACACGATTAAAGCCGAGCGCGCAACAGACGACGACCGTGCCGACCCTGGCTACAAGGTGCCGGGTCTCGAACGCGGTCTGAAGATTCTGACCGAGTTCTCGCCTCGCGAGCCGGTACTGGGCGCACCTGAGTTGTCCCGGCGCCTGAAGATCCCGCGCACGACGGTGTTCCGTCTGCTGCAAACGCTCGAATCGCTCGGTTTTCTCGAACGTGCGGACAGGGACCGCAACTATCGCCTCGGCGTCGCGGTGCTGCGTCTTGGCTTCGAGTACCTGAGCTCACTCGAACTGACCGACCTCGGTTTGCCGATCATCGAGGCGCTGCGCGACGACACAGGTCTCACGAGTCACATCCTGATCCGCGATGGACGCGACGTCGTGTTCGTTGCCAAAGCACAAAGCCATACGCCGATTTTCAGCTCGGTGAAGGTGAATGTCGGGACGCGTCTGCCGGCGCATGCGACGACCCACGGCCAGGTGCTGATGGGCGATCTGACGCTCGACGACCTGCGCGTGCTGTATCCCGAGCGCAAGCTGCATCGCTTTACCAGGCTCACGCCCGAAACCGTCGAGGCGCTTTATGAACGGATTCGCGACGATGCGCTGCGCGGCTTCGCTATCAGCGAATCGTCGTTCGAGCGCGGCATTTCGGTTGTGACCGCACCGGTGCGCAACGACACGGGCCGCATCGTCGCGGTGATCACGACGACGATTCCGCGGCCGGAAATCGATGCGGCGCTGCTCGATAGCGGCCTGATCGACAAGGTTCGTCACGCGGCCGACGAACTCTCGCAGCGCCTGAATTACCGGCCCAAGAACGGACCGGGGGCGGGCAGCAAATATATGAAGGCATTGGGGCTCTAATGATCCAAATCGATTTGACCGGGCAGGTGGCGGTGGTGACGGGCGGTTCGTCCGGCATCGGCCTCGCGACTGCCGAACTGTTTCTGCGTGCGGGCGCCTCGGTCGCGATCTGCGGGCGCGATGCCGAACGGCTCGCGCAGGCGGAAGCGTCGTTGCGGGCGCAATTCCCGGCGGCGCAACTGCTGGCCGCGCGCTGCGACGTGCTCGACGCTGCTCAGGTGAACGCCTTCGCGCAAGCAGTGCAGGCGCGCTTCGGCCGCACCGACATGCTGGTGAACAACGCCGGCCAGGGCCGCGTGTCGACCTTCGCCGACACGACCGACGACGCCTGGCGCGAAGAACTCGACCTGAAGTATTTCGGCGTGATTCGCCCGACCCGCGCGTTCTTGCCGATGCTGCGCGATGCGGCCGGCACGGGCAACGCCTCGATCGTCTGCGTCAATTCGCTGCTGGCGCTGCAACCGGAGCCGCACATGGTCGCGACGTCCTCGGCGCGCGCCGGTTTGCTGAGCCTCATCAAGTCGCTTGCGGTTGAACTCGCGCCGCAGCGTATCCGCGTGAATTCGATTCTGATCGGCATCGTCGAGTCGGGCCAATGGCGCCGCCGCTTTGCTACGCAAGCGCAGCCGGGCCAGAGCTGGGAAGACTGGACGGCAGAACTCGCACGCAAGAAAAACATTCCGCTTGGCCGCTTCGGCCGTCCCGAAGAGGCCGCACAGGCACTCTTTTATCTGGCTACCAACCTGTCGTCCTATACGACGGGCAGTCATATCGATGTCTCTGGAGGCAATGCACGACATGTCTAATAAAACCACCGTCGGCGAGCTGATTGCCGCCTTTCTCGAGCAATGCGGCGTTCGCACCACGTTCGGCGTGATTTCGATTCACAACATGCCGATCCTCGATGCGATCAACAATCGCGGCAAGATCCGCTATGTCGGCGCGCGCGGCGAAGCCGGTGCGGTCAACATGGCCGATGGTCTGGCGCGTGTCTCAGGTGGCCTTGGCGTGGCGTTCACGAGCACGGGCACCGCAGCCGGCAACGCGGCAGGAGCGATGGTCGAAGCGCTGACTGCCGGTACGCCATTGCTGCATATCACCGGCCAGATCGAAACGGAATACCTCGATCAGGACCTGGCGTATATCCACGAAGCGCCGGACCAGTTGTCGATGCTGTCGTCGATCTCGAAGGCGGCGTACCGCGTGCGCACGGTCGAAACCGCGCTGCCGACGATCCGCGAAGCCGTGCGTGTGGCGCAGACTGCACCGAGCGGCCCGGTGAGCGTCGAGATTCCGATCGACATCCAGGCTGCGGAAATCGAATGGCCGGCCGACCTCGGCGCGCCGCATGTAACGACCTTGACGCACGACAGCAAGCGCGTCGCGCAACTCGCCGACGAACTGGTCAAGGCGAGGCGCCCGTTGTTGTGGCTGGGTGGCGGTACACGCCATGCCCGTGCGGCGGTGGAGCGGCTGGTGGCGCTCGGCTTCGGCGTCGTGACCAGCGTGCAAGGCCGCGGCATCCTGCCGGAAGATCATCCGGCGACGCTTGGCGCGTTCAATGTGCACGCCTCGGTCGAAAGCTTCTACAAGACTTGCGATGCGGTTCTCGTGGTCGGCTCGCGTCTGCGCGGCAATGAAACGCTGAAGTACAAGCTGGCGCTGCCGCAGCCGCTGTACCGCGTCGACGCTGACGCACTGGCCGACAACCGTGGCTATCGCAACGAACTGTTTGTGCATGGCGATTCGGCTGCGGTGCTGGAAGAACTGGCGACGCTGCTCGAAGGCCGCCTGAAGGTGGATCCGACGTTCGCCGCCGATCTGGCCGCCGCCCGCGAGATCGCCGTAGCGGATGTGGGCAAGGGTCTCGGCCCGTACAAGCGTCTCGTCGACGCACTGCAACGCTCGGTGGGCACCGACTACAACTGGGTGCGCGACGTGACGATCTCGAACAGCACGTGGGGCAACCGCCTGCTGAAGATTTTCACGCCGCGCGCAGGGGTTCACGCGCTGGGCGGCGGCATCGGCCAGGGCATGCAGATGGCAATCGGCGCGGCGCTGGCAGAAACCGCGGCGAAGACCGTGTGCCTCGTCGGCGACGGCGGCTTGATGGTCAACGTCGGCGAGCTGGCGACGGCCGTGCAGGAAAACGCCAACGTAATGATCGTGCTGATGAACGACCAGTGCTACGGCGTGATCCGCAACATTCAGGACGCGCACTACGGCGGCCGCCGCTGCTTCGTCGATCTGCATCAACCGGACTTCGCGCAGTTCTGCGAGAGCCTGAAGCTCACCCACTACCGCATCAAATCGCTCGACGATGCGGACGAAATCATCAGCGAAGGTCTCGCGAAGACGGGTCCGGTTCTGGTGGAAGTGGACATGTTGTCGGTAGGCTCGTTCGCCACCGCGTTTGCCGGCCCGCCGGTCAAGAAGCAGGAGCCTGAACATGCGTGATCGCCGGCACATCGGACATCACGCGCCCGTGGACGTGGCGATGATCGGCTTCGGGGCGATCGGCCAGGCGGTGTACCGCTCGGTCGCGGCGGACCCCCAGGTGCGCGTCTCGCACGTGATTGTGCCCGAGCGTCATGCGGCGTCGGTGCGCGAAGTGGTGGGTGCGTCGGTGGACGTGGTGTCGTCGGTGGCGGCGCTGAACAGCCGCCCGGAGTTCGCGCTGGAATGCGCGGGCCACAGCGCGCTGGTCGACCACGTCGTGCCGCTCTTGAAAGCCGGCACCGATTGCGCGGTAGCGTCGATCGGCGCGCTCTCGGATGTCCTGTTGCTCGATGCATTGTCCGCCGCGGCCGATGAAGGCGATGCGACCGTGACGCTGCTGTCCGGTGCGATTGGCGGTGTGGATGCGCTGGCTGCCGCGAAGCTCGGCGGCCTCGACGAAGTGCTGTACACAGGCCGCAAGCCGCCGAGCGGTTGGCTCGGCACGCCCGCCGAAGCGGTCTGCGACCTGCGGAGCTTGACCGAAGAGCGGGTCATTTTCGAAGGCAGCGCGCGCGAAGCGGCGCGGCTCTATCCGAAGAATGCCAACGTTGCGGCGACGATTGCGCTGGCGGGTCTCGGGCTTGATCAGACGCTTGTGCGCCTGATTGCGGACCCGGCGGTGTCGCGCAACGTGCACCGGATTCTGGCGCGTGGCGCATTCGGCGAGATGTCGCTCGAGATGTGCGGCAAGCCGCTGCCGGACAACCCCAAGACTTCCGCATTGACCGCGTTCAGCGCGATCCGTGCCCTGCGCAACCGCGCGGCGCGTTGCGTGATTTGACGAGATGTAACTGAGCGGATGACCGACATGACTCACTTCGATACCAGCCTCGTGCCCACCGGCGATATTTTCATCGGCGGCGAATGGCGGCAAGGGCGTGGCAACCCGTACAAAAGCCTGTATCCGGCGGATCAGTCGGTCAACATGGAAATCTCGACGGCCAATGCCGACGATGCCCGCGAGGCGATCGAGGCCGCTGACGCAGCGTGGCGCAAGCCCGATTGGGCGGGATTGAAACCGCATCAGCGCGCGCTGGTCCTGTACCGCATCGCCGACCTGATCATGGCGCGCCACGAAGCGCTCGCGCATCTGCAACGCCGCGACAACGGCAAGCCGATCGGCGAAACGCGCGTGCTGGTGGCGAGTGCCGCGAATACTTTTCGCTATTTCGCCGCCTGCCTCGAAACGCTCGACGAAGAACTGACGCCTTCGCGTGGCGACTATATGACGATGAGTATCCACGAGCCGATCGGCGTGATCGCAGCGATTACGCCGTGGAACTCGCCGATTGCCTCGGATGCGCAAAAGCTCGCACCTGCACTTGCGGGCGGCAACGCAGTCGTGTTGAAGCCTGCCGAAGTGACGCCGCTGGTCTCGCTCGCTTTGGCGCGCATCTGCGAAGAAGCGGGCGTGCCGAAGGGTGTGCTGAGCGTGCTGCCGGGTAAGGGCTCGGTGATCGGCGACGTGCTGGTGCGTCATCCGCTCGTGAAGAAAGTGTCGTTTACCGGCGGGACCGAAGTGGGCCGCGGCATCGCACGCATTGCGGCCGACAAGCTGATGCCGGTGTCGCTCGAACTGGGCGGGAAATCGCCGACCATCGTGTTCGACGACGCCGACCTCGATCACGCCGTGAACGGTGTGCTGTACGGGATTTTCAGCTCATCTGGTGAAGCGTGTATCGCAGGCTCCCGGCTGTTCGTGCAACGTCCGATCTACGACGCGTTCATGAAGCGCCTGACCGAAGGCGCGCGCAAGCTGCGCGTGGGCGATCCGTCGCGGCCCGAGACGCAAATGGGTCCGTTGATTACGCCCGCGCATCGTGAATCGGTGGAACGCTATGTCGCTTTGGGCCTGGAAGAAGGTGGGCGCTTGCTATGCGGCGGCGAGCGGCCGGTGGGCGACGGACGCGAAAACGGCAACTTCTATCAGCCCACGATTCTTGAAGGTCTGTCGAACAGCGCCCGCATCTGCCAGGAAGAGATTTTCGGACCGGTGTTGGTGGCGATGCCCTTCGACGACGAAGCCTCGCTGCTCAAGGAGGCCAACGACAGCGTGTTCGGCCTCGCCGCCGGCATCTGGACGCGCGACTACAAGCGCGCCTGGCGCGTCGCCCGTGCGCTCGAAACCGGCACCGTGTGGATCAACACCTACAAGTTGTTCTCCATCTCGACGCCGTTCTCCGGCTGGAAAGAAAGCGGCATGGGACGCGAGAAGGGGCGCCTCGGCATCCGCGAATACATGCAGCAGAAGAGCCTCTACTGGGGCTTGAACGACGCGCCTTTGGCGTGGGCGAATTAAGAAGAGGCACGACATGACGATTCTCGGCATTGAACAGATTACCTACGGTGTAACGGACCTCGCGACCTGCCGGCGCTTTTTCGCCGACTGGGGGCTGAAAGAAGTCTCCCACGATGAGACGCGCGCCCGCTTCGAATCGCTGAACGGCTGCACGATTCTCGCCGTCGACCTGAACGACCCGTCGCTGCCGCCTGCGTTCGAAGAAGGTCCGACGCTGCGCGAAGTCACGTGGGGTGTCGCGACGCGCGCCGAACTCGATGCGCTGCGCGGCCGCTTTGCCGGTCAGCCGGGCCACTTCGAAAGCGCTGACGCGGTGGGTTGTATCGACCCGAACGGCATGGCGATTCGCGTCGAGGTGACGCGCAAGCGGGAAGTCGACACGCATGGCTCGCCGTCGAACGTGTGGGGCCAGACGCTGCGCGTGAATCAACCGTCGCCGATCTATGAACGCGCCGAGCCGGTGGAAGTCGGGCATGTGGTGTTCTTCACCAACAACCTGGCCGAGACGGAGAAGTTCTATGAGGAACTGCTGGGCTTCGAGCTGTCGGACCGTTATCCAGGCCGTGGCGCGTTCTTGCGCTGCGCACCGCACGGCGGCCACCACGATCTGTTCCTGCTGGCGCTGCCCAACGGCAAGCGTGGTCTGAATCACGTGGCGTTCACGGTGCGCGACATTCACGAAGTGTTCGGCGGCGGCATGCATATCAGCCGCTGCGGGTGGGATACCCAACTTGGGCCGGGCCGCCATCCGGTGTCGTCGGCTTACTTCTGGTACTTCCAGAACCCGGCCGGCGCATTGATCGAGTACTACGCGGATGAAGACCAACTGACGCCGGAGTGGCAGCCGCGCGATTTCGAGCCGGGGCCGACCGTATTTGCCGAATGGGCGATCGATGGCGGCATCGACGGCAACACGCGTCGCCAGAAAAACGCGAAGGCGCCGGAAGGCAAGTTCATGACGGAGCGCAAACATGACTGACGCTGCTGTAGCAAACGCGCACACAAACCTGGAGGCGCCGCGCACGATCGTCGTAATCGGCGGCGGCCAGGCAGCCGGTTGGGTCGTGAAGACGCTGCGCAAGGAAGGCTTCGATGGCCGCCTTGTGATGATCGCCGATGAGATCCATCTGCCGTATGAGCGCCCGCCGCTCTCGAAGGCGGTGCTGGCGGGTGAAGCGGATATCGACACCGTTCGCCTCGTCAAGCCGGATGACTTCGACGCGCTGAACATCGAAGCTTGGCAGCCGGATACCGCCACCTCGATTGACCGTGCACAACGCATCGTGCGCACGCAGTCGGGCCGCGAAGTGCAGTACGACCGCCTCGTGATCGCCACGGGTGGCGCGGCGCGCCGCTTGCCGGACGAGCTGGTGAAGACCTCGAACATCGCTTATCTGCGTACGCTCGATGAAGCGGTTGCGCTGGGCGAGCGCCTTCGGGCCAGCCAGCACGTACTGGTGATCGGCGGCGGCTGGATCGGGCTGGAAGTGGCGGCGACCGCGCGCAAGCTCGGCGTCGCTGCGACGGTAGTCGAAGGCGCGCCGCGTTTGTGTGCCCGTTCGGTGCCGCCGGCGATCTCGGACTTTCTGGTCGAACTGCATCGGAGCAACGGTGTGGACGTGCGCCTGAACTCAGGGCTTGTCTCGCTCGACGACCACCCGAACGACGCTCATCGCGTTCGTGCCACGCTGGCCGGCGGTACGACGCTCGACGCCGATTTTGCCGTCGCCGGTATCGGCCTCACGCCGCATACGGCGCTGGCAGAAGCAGCAGGTCTTGCGATTGCAGACGGCATTGTGGTCGACCATTTCGGCGCGACCTCGGACCCCCGCATCTTCGCGTGCGGCGATGTGGCGAACCATCCGAGTGCGTGGTTGAAGCGCCGGGTGCGGCTCGAATCGTGGGCGAATGCGCAGAACCAGGCCATCTCCGCGGCGAAGGCTTTGCTCGGCGTATTCGAGCCGTATGCCGACATTCCATGGTTCTGGTCCGATCAGTACGACGTGAACCTGCAGATTCTCGGCGACATTCCCAACGACGCGCAACTCGTGGTGCGCGGCGATCTGCCGGGCAAACGCGCGACGCTCTTCCACGTGGAAGACGGTGCGATTCGCGGGGCGATTGCGATCAACACGCCGCGCGATCTGAAGCTCGCGCGCAAATGGATGAACCAGGGCCGCACGATCGACCTTGCAACACTGAGCGACGCCAGCACGGCGCTCGCGTAACTCTTTTCGGACGGCGACAACGGCATGAGAACCATCGAAAACACTTTGGGAGACCGCAGCGGCGCCGGTGTCTCAGGCCCTGTGACCCGGGGCTCGATCATTGCGCGTCTGGAACGGCTGCCGGGCAGCGCGATGCAGGTCCGCGCGCGGATCCTGATCGGTCTTGCGACCTTCTTCGACGGCTTCGACGTGATCGCCATCGCCGCCACGCTGCCGATCCTGATCCAGAAATGGGGACTCACGCCTTGGCAGATCGGCTTTCTGATCGCATCGGGATCGATCGGGCAACTGGTGGGCGCGTTCGCGTTTCCCTGGTATGCGGAGCGTAAAGGACGTGTGCGTGCGATTGCGTTGAGCTCGGGGATCATCGGCGTGACGAGTATCGCCTGTGGCTTCGCGCCGACGTTCGCTGCGTTCGTTGTCCTGCGGATCATTCAGGGTTTGGGTCTTGGTGGTGAGCTGCCGGTGGCGGCGACGTATATCAACGAAATCAGCCGTGCGCATGGCCGTGGCCGCTTCGTGTTGCTGTATGAAATCGTTTTTCCGGTGGGCTTGCTCGCATCGAACGCGCTGGGAGCGTGGATCGTGCCGCGCTTCGGCTGGCAGGCGATGTATTTCATCGGCGGCATGCCGCTGGTCCTGTTCTTCGTGCTGCGCAAGCTGGTGCCGGAGTCGCCGCGCTGGCTGGCCGAGCGTGAGCGCATGACCGACGCGCACGCCGCAGTGCTGGCATTCGAACGTTCTGCTAAAGGTCCGCTCGCCCCTGTAGAACATGCGGCCGAGTTCGACGCAATGGCGAGCCGTCATCCCAGGCGCCGGATCGGCGATCTGTTTGGGCCGGCCTATCTGAAGCGCACGCTGGCGGTGGCCATGCTGTGGGTCACGTGCGGCTTCATCCAGTACGGTCTTTCTACGTGGTTGCCGACCATCTACCGCACGGTTTATCACGCGCCGTTGCAATTGGCGCTGAACCTGGCAGTGGCTGCGTCAGTGCTGGGCGTGATCGGCTCGCTGACCTGCGCGCTGCTGGTCGACAAGGTGGGGCGCAAGCCGATCATCAATCTGTCGTTCGTACTGTGCGCGGTGTCGTTGGCGCTGGCGGGTGTGTTCCACACTTCGTCCGTGTATGTGGTGGCGACCTGCTGCGCGTTTGCACTGGGTTTCCTCGCCTGTGGGTTTATCACGGCGTATGTGTACACGCCGGAGTTGTATCCGACCAGTATTCGCGCGTTTGGCTGTGGCGTGGGCGGCGCGTGGCTGAAGGTGGCGGCGATCTTCGCCCCGGCGATCGTGTCGAAGACGATGGTGGGCGGTCATCTCGACGTCGCGTTTTATATTCTTGCCGCGGTGCCGTTCCTCGCGGCGCTGACTGTGCATTTCCTTGGGATCGAAACGAAGGGCAAGGTGCTGGAGCAGTTGGAGGCTTAGGTAAGGGAAGGGCTCCGTAGCTGCTACGGAGAAGAGAGGGGGTGCACCGGTGGGCGGTGCGCCCTTTTTTGTTGGGTTTCTCGTTCGGGTGGCACACGCCAGCCTCTATAACGCCTTCCGATACACCACAAACCCAGACCGGTCCGCGACGCTGTCATAGAGCTTCATCGCGGTCTGGTTCATCTCGTGGGTTTGCCAGTACACGCGGGTCGAACCGTGCGCCTTAGCCTGTTCATAGACGGCTTCGATCAGCGCCCGTCCCACACCCTTGCCTCGTTCGCTCTCCAGCGTGTAGAGATCCTGCAGATAGCAGATCGGCCCGGCCATCGTCGTGTGCCGGTGGTAAAGATAGTGAACCAGGCCGACCAGTTGCCCGTCGCGCTCGGCGACCATCGCGTGCATGGGTTCGTAGCCATCGAAGAAGCGCGTCCACGTGAGCAGCGTGATATCGCGGGGCAAGGCCGTCTCGCCCGAGCGTCCGTAGAAGGCGTTGTAGGCGTCCCATAGTGGCAGCCAGGCGGGAAAATCGGAGGGGGTCACTGGACGGATCTGGATAGGGTGAGTCATGAGAAGGTTTCCTTGTCTGCGAACTGTCAAAGATGGCATGAGCCGTTCTGAGCTGAATCTCTATGGCTGGGTCGAGCAGGCGAGTAGGGCCGCGGCCAGCACTTGGTCCCGATTGTCACGAGCGCTTGAGCGCGACGCTGCCGTTGGCGTGTTAGCCGATAGCTCTTGCGACGCACCATAAGCTGCAACGCAAGCATCCAGTCGCGCTCTTGCGTCCTTCGCGGGGCTCACGCCGTCATAGGCCAGCGCGAGGATGGCAAAAGCGACTGCCCACGCAACCCGCCTGACGACAACCCTGCGTCTTCGCGCGGGCGACGCAGCTTTGACATGCGCTGGTTCGGTGAGAGCGGAGGTGTCCATCGCAGCAGCCCCTTTCGGTTAACGAGCCGCGTTCGAGGCGCGGCCCATAGTCCCGGCGGCCTGCAGCGCGACCTTGCCGTCAGCTTAAGAAATTTGTGGCACCATTGTTAGCTCCACGCACATCCAATAATCTGGAGCCACGAATTTGGACTACGGCCTGTTGATGTCGAACTTCGCGAAGCAACTGGGTGGCCGCAAGCTCACGCAGCAGAAGCTGCTGTACGAAAGTCTGCGCCGGGCCATTCTCGATGGCGACATCCGGCACGGCAGTCAACTGATCCCTACCCGGTCGCTCGCCGAGCAGTTAGGCATTGCGCGCAATTCGGTGCTGTACGCGTACGAGCGGCTCACGGAAGAAGGTTTCGTCAACACCAGCCGCCACGGCTCCGTAGTGAGCATGGTGAGCCGGGCGGCTTTGTCGTCGGCGCCGCAGGCCGATAACGCCGGTGCGCCGGTCAGCCGCTTGTCACGACGCGTTGCCGATCTGCCGCGAGAGCGGACCCGCGCCAACGATCCCACGCCGTTCCGTCCCGGCGTGCCCGCGCTTAACGAGTTTCCGATGGCGCAATGGCGCAGTTCCATGGAGCGCGCGTGGCGCGCGGTCGATCCGCGCGAACTCGACTATCGCAACAACGCGGGGCATCCTGCCTTGAGGCGCGCGATTGCCGAATATGTGCGAGTGTCGCGCGGCGTACGGTGTTCGGCTGAGCAGGTGTTTATCACCTCGGGGACGCAGGCGAGTCTCGACCTATGTGCCTGCATGCTGGCCGATCCGGGCGACCGGGTCTGGATGGAGGACCCGGGCTATCACGGTGCGAAGGCTGCGTTCCAGGCGGCGGGCTTGTGCCTCGAGCCCATTCCGGTCGATGCCGCAGGCATTGCGCCGACTGAGGAACACTGGCGGCGCACACCGCCGCACCTGATTTACATCACGCCGTCGCATCAGTACCCGCTCGGTAGTGTGTTAAGCCTCGAGCGGCGCTGGTCGATCATCGAGCACGCAATCGAACGCGGGGCGTGGATCATCGAGGACGACTACGACAGCGAGCTGCGCCACAACGGGCCGCCGTTGCCGTCGATCCAGGGGCTCACTGGGAACGCGCCCGTCATCTATCTGGGCACCTTCAGCAAGACGATTTTTCCGGCTTTGCGAATGGGCTTCATGATCGTGCCGGCTCATGTGGCGAAGGAAGTCGACGCCGCGCATAGCGAGATCGCCCGCCAGGGGCGCGTGGCCGAACAGATGGCGTTGGCCGATTTCATCGAGAGCGGCAAATACGCACGCCATCTGCGGCGTATGCGGCGGATTTATCAGGAGCGCCGCGCAGCGCTGGTGGCGGCGCTCGAACGGCACATGGGCGACCTGGTGACCGTTTCGTCTGATAGCGGCGGCATGCATCTGACGGTTCGCCTCGATCTGCCGCTTCTTGATGCGGATGTCACGGAGGTCACACGCGCGCAGGGGCTGACCATTGCTCCGCTCAGCACGTTCTGCGATGCGCGTACTGACAGCAGCCGGTACAACGGTTTTATGCTGGGCTATGCCGGCATCGCGCCCGAGGATGCAGACGGTTTGGTCGTGCGGCTCGAGCAGATCGTGCGGTCGCTGAGCGCTGAACAGATTGGCAGGTGAAATGAGACGGGACGCAGCGCTTGCCGCTGCGTCCCGAGCTCCGAGCAGGCGTGACCATGCCGCGCGCAGTGGCGCGACATGGATCAGAGAACAGGCAATCTACCGGACAGAACCGGCTACGCCGCGGCGCTAGTTTTTCCGGTTCGCCGAGTGTCGCAACGTATCGCGCACTTTCTTGGCCACCAGCAGTGGCATGTAATCGAACACGCGGGCGTCAGTCTTAAAGTCGGCCAAAGTGTCGGCGTAGATCTTCGAGACCGTTTCCGTAGGGGTATTGGTTTCCGCGGCGATGGCCTGTACAACTTCGTCAACGTTGGGCTGGGGCTGAGCCATATGGATCTCCGAGTTTGGCAGGGGGTACCGCAAAAGACAGGATTTCCATTACAGGACGAGGTTGGCCATGATGCCAATTGAATCGTCCTATCAGGCGCTCGCGACAGCCCCCGTTTTGCTTGCAACCACGAAAGGGAGCGATCGCAAGACGCGATTTGTCTACTCAATGCGAGTGGCGATGATGAATATCTGGGAAATGCGCATGCGTGTGCGTGATCGGCGCATGGTGGTGCGGATGCGTATGCGGCTCCTCGCCATCCCAGGCGAAGTCGTGCTCGTGCTGATGATGTTCGTCGTGGCGATGCCGGTGATTGTGATCCAGCTCATGATGCGTGTGCGGATGATCGTGGCGCTCGCGGATATGCAGCCAGATGCCGAATGCCATCAATGCCGCTGCGACCCAGAACAGCAGCGGCGGCATTTCGGGCCAGAGGATCAGCGAAATCGTCACGCCGAACAGGGGCGCCACTGAAAAATACGCGCCGGTGCGCGCCGTGCCGAGATTGCGCAGCGCGAGCACGAACAGCACCAGACTGATTCCGTAGCCGGCGAAACCGGTCACCATGGCGGCCGCCAGGGTGCCGAGATGGGGGAGCTTGGCTCCGAGCAACAAGGCAATCGCGAAGTTCACCGATCCCGCGACCAGGCCCTTCAGGCAGGCGATGACCATTGCGTCGTTGGTCGAGACCTTGCGCGTCAGGTTGTTGTCGATCGCCCAGCATGCGCATGCGGCCGCCACCAGCGATGCGCCGAGCGGCAGGCCCGTTGCCCCCGGGTGCCACGACAGCGCGACGCCGCCGGCCACGATCGCCACCATGCCGAGAAACACCTGCGCGTCGACGTTCTCGCGAAACACGACCCACGCGATCAGCGCGGTGAAGACGCCTTCGAGGTTCAGCAGCAGCGAACTGGTGGCGGCCGGTGTGGCGTTCAGTCCCAGCATCAGCAAAGCAGGCCCGGCGACCCCGCCGGTAGCGATTGCACCCAGCAGCCACGGGACTTCGCGCAAATGGATCTGGCCTTCGTTGGCGCGCTCGTCGGTGCTGAGCCGCAAGCGGCGCACGAGGATCGTGATGGCCAGGCCGACTCCGCTGCCGAGGTAAAACAGGCCCGCCACCATAAACGGCGAGAGGGTGCCGAGCAGGGCCTTGGCGAGCGGCGTCGTCGCGCCGAACAGGGCGGCGGCGAGCAGGGCGGTGAACGGTGCGTTGAAACGTGCGGACATGGTTTTGGTTTTGGCAAATCTCGGTGCCAGGCGTTGCGCCGGGTGGCGCGGTGGATTGGGCTGGCCGGAGAGTAGTGTAGCAATCTGCGCGGCGGACGATGACGGCGTGATGACCTGGGCGGGTGTGATCTGTAGTTTTGCGGCGGGGAGTGCGAACACTTGGGTTGAAATGCGAACATCGCCACGCGTGCATGCGCCGGGCGGCATGGAGCCGTCCACGCGCGGCTACAGGTGGATTACTTGTTCAGGAGGCGCTGTATCTCGTCAAGTAAAGAGGCGGTTGTATAGCCCCAAGGCTCGGGAGAAAATCCGCGCCCATACATCTGATCGAACGCGATGGCCAGATCATGCGGGTGTTCGTTCCTGAACGTGTCTATTTCGCGGACCAGATTTTTGTAATCGTAAGGACTGTCTTTCTTGTAGCACGCGATAATTTCCGGAACGGTTTCTCCAAACAGGTCGAAGTCCTCGCCGAAATACGTACTAAAGAGATGATCCATTGCTGGATAGCGCTCTGATGAACTCATTTCTTTCTCATTCTATAACTTTGCGGCATGGAGCCGTCCACGCGCGGTGAAAAGCAGACTACTCGCTCAGGAGACGTTTCAATTCGTCAAGGAAAGAGGCGGTCGTGTGGCCCCATAAAATGGGATTGCACTGATAACCAAATTCTCTTTTAAACGCTGCGTCCAGATCATCCGAGTTATGGATTTTGAATATATCTATCTCAGATGTCGCTGCATCAATTTCATCCTTTGACAGTCCTTCTTTATACGACAATACCAGTTCCGGTATTGTGTTTCCGAACAGGTCAAAATCTTCGTGAAAACGACCAAGAATTAACTGCTCCAGATTTTCATATTTCCTGTTGACGGCCATTTAATTTCATCCTCGCGCTAAATATGATGTAAGGATATAGTACGGCATCCCATTGTATGTTTCATGTTTGAGGATAACTATTACCCTTCGAACATCGATTTTCTCTCCGGTCTCCCTGACTATAGCAAAACCAACGCTTTTCTCGACATTTTTCACCAGCGTTAAGTCTTTTTTTGATGCTTGCATCCAGGATTTTATCCTCGTGATATTCGCCTGCATCGTTTCTGATATTGCCCACTCTGCCGCACTTAAATTATAAAAGGTAGAGACTATCTCTCGCCTCGGTTCGCGTACCAGTCGCTCCCGCAATTGTGCTTCAGTCCGTCCAACATGCTTTAAAAGAGTATGCCCGCCAATCCGGCTACCAGCCTCCGCTTCGTGCATTTTCAGACTGATCCGGCCCATTGTGATACTGGCCGCGCGTGCAGCCCTGATCGAACCGGCGAAGCCGAACGGCACGACCATATCGAGCGACAGGCCGATATTGTTCGCCATGTCCGGATCGGCTTTCATCGCCTCGGCCAGCTTCGTCGTGCCCTGCTGGGTGAGGGTGGCGGTATCCTGCCCCGTCCAGACCTGACGCAAGCCTGCCGCTGCCGTATCAGAACCATGCGCGCCGAACACAATACATCCGGCCTTGCTCGCCATCGTCGGTTCTGGCATCACGCACAGCGCCCCGGCTCCGACCATTTCCAGCAGGCCGCCGACGAGTTGCAACCCGCCCCATAGCCGGTTGGAAAGCATCTCCGTGTGGCTGAGCGACTGGCGGGTCAGCACCGCCGCGAGTTGCGGCGCACTGAGCACCACGCGCACGCCGTCCGAATCCTGTTGATACGACATTCCGCATTCCTCTGTAGCTGTTGGGACGCTGCCAAGCTAGCAGCCGACTACAGGGCCAGGGAATGGGCGAAGGATGATTCTCGGGCTTACAAAGCGATCAACAGCGCTGCGTCAACATTTGTTCACGTTGGAATGCACGCCGTGGCGACGGAAACACCAAAGTTTCGTACTGCTTCTGTTCTTTGAGTGTCCTAACGAGTGCGGGCGCCGTCGTCGAACGCGGGACGCGGTGCGGCTCCTTTCGCCTCTGCCTTCGACTCAGCAAACAAGCGCTCCGACAGAAAATCAACCCAGGCCCGCAGCTTGGGCGACAAGTGCCGGTTCGACGGCCACAGCACCGAGAACTGTCCACCCTGCGCAAGATGACCCGCCAGTACCTCCTGCAACGCGCCACTTTGAAGCGCATCGCGAGCGAGAAAGTCCGGCATGTACGCAATGCCGAGACCGAGCTCCGCTGCCGCGCGCATCGCCTCCATGTTGTTGCAGATTATCGCGGTCGGAAAGCGCGCCACGGTGTCCTCAGGCAAATCGCGAAAGCGCCATGGCTCCAGTTTGCCCGAGGTCGGAAACCGAAAACGCAGGCACGCATGTTGCGCCAGATCGTCAGGCACCTGCGGCACACCGCGCCGTTGCAGATACACCGGCGACGCGCACAACACGAAGCAGAACGGCCCGAGCCGCTTGGCCATCAATTGCGAATCGTCGAGCGGGCCGCTGCGGATGGCGGCGTCGAAGCCGCCCTCGATGACGTCGACCAGACGGTCGTTGAAGTCCAGATCGAGGTCGATCTCCGGATAGCGCGCAGTGAACTCGGGCAGGACCGGCAGGAGAAAACGGTAGCCGATAGTGGGCAGGCTGACCCGCAGGCGACCGCGCGGTGTCGCCTTGGCTTGCAGCATCATCGCTTCGGCGTCGTGCACTGCCTCGAGGATCTGGCGGCAACGCTCGTAGAAGCGCTCGCCGTCGTCCGTCATGCTGACGCGCCGCGTGCTTCGCTGCAGCAGCCGCACGCCGAGGCGCTGTTCGAGACGCGCCACGCTCTTGCCCACTGCGGACGCCGAGAGGCCAAGCCGCTGCGCGGCGCCGACAAAGCTCGAAGCCTCGACGGTATGGACGAACGCGATCATGCCGGTGAGGTTTTCCATGGCGTCATTCAAGAATTTTTGTCCTGATTGAGCCAACTCTAGCAGTATTTATCACGTTCGATTCCGTAATTAGACTGGGCTGAGCCGATTTTCCCGATGTCCGTGCCGATGCTTGTGGGTGACTCCACTCGCGCGGCAGGCTGAACTTAAAGGAAGCCTTATGCCTGATCCGATCGATCACAGCGCCTCGCGAGGGGCTACCGTACTGGCCGCGGTCTGCGTCGCGGCGGTGATTTTGCCGCTCAGTTTCTCGGCCGGAGCCATCGCCACGCCGGCGATCGGCCGCGCGCTGGGCGGCGGCCCGGTGGCGCTCAACTGGATTACCAACGCCTTCATGCTCGCGTTCGGCAGTTGTCTGATGGCCGCCGGCACGCTGGCCGACCGCTTCGGCCGCCGCCGGGTGTTCCTCGCCGGGGTAGGCGTGTTCTCGCTGATGTCGATGCTGCTTGCGCTCGCCCCCGGCATAGTCTGGGTCGATCTGCTGCGCGCGGCGCAAGGCGTCGGCGCCGCTGCCGCGCTCGCGGGCGGCTCGGCGGCGCTGGCGCAGGAATTCGAGGGCCACGCCCGGACTCGCGCCTTCAGTCTGCTGGGCACGACGTTCGGCATCGGTCTTGCGTTTGGTCCGGTGTTGGCTGGTGGCCTGATTGAACTGTTTAGCTGGCACGCGGTGTTTGTTTCGACCGCATTGCTCGGCGCGTTGGCGCTGCTGCTGGCGGCGCCCGGCATGCCCGAAACCCGGGATCCGCACGCAGCCGGCGTCGACTGGCCGGGCATGGCGAGCTTCACGACGGCGCTAGGTCTCTTCACGGTTGCGATTCTCGAAGCGCCCGATCTCGGCTGGGGCCATCCCATGATCGGTTCGTTGCTGGCGGTCGCTGCCTTGGCGCTCGCTGCCTTCGTGCTGATCGAGCGACGCACTGCGCGACCGATGCTCGACCTCTCGTTGTTCCGCTACCGTCGTTTTGTCGGCGTGCAACTGTTGCCGATTGCGACCTGCTACTGCTTCGTAGTGCTACTCGTGATTTTGCCGATTCGCTTTGTCGGCATCGAAGGCTATGCGCCGCTCAATGCGGGCCTCATGATGATTGCGCTTTCGGCGCCGATGCTCTTCATGCCCACGCTCGCCGTGCGGCTGACGCGGCATGCGTCGCCTGGGTTGATCTCCAGTCTCGGCCTGCTGATCGCGGCAGCCGGCTTGCTTTGGCTAGGGGGCGTGCCGGTGGGCGCGGAACCTGTCGCGCTGCTGGTGCCGATGGCGGTGATCGGGGTGGGCACCGGCTTGCCGTGGGGCTTGATGGATGGTTTGTCCGTCAGCGTCGTGCCGAAGGAGCGTGCCGGCATGGCAACCGGCATTTTCAGCACGACGCGCGTGGCGGGGGAGGGACTCGCACTGGCGATGGTCAGCGCGGCGCTGGCCGGTTTCACGGCGGCGGGTCTCGCGCCGCTTGCCGCGACGTTTGCGCGCCTCGCCGCGCCTGGCGCGATGGCAGGCAGCAGTGGTCCGCTGCGCACGCCGATCGATCTGGCCGCGCAGCGGCTCGCCACCGGCGACCTCAGTGGCGCCTCGGCGCTATTGCCGGATGTCCCGCTGGCGTTGCTCCGGCAGCACTACGCAGACGCGTTTCATCTGCTGACGTACGGCTTGGCGGCTATCACCGTCCTGGCTGCGCTGGCGACACTGCGCTATCTCGGCGCAGGCGAGCGTCAGCCGAGCCCGGTCGCTACCGCTGCGACCTGCGACGACGTGAGTGAGTTGATCTCCTCCGATGACTTGACTTAAGCGCGGCGGTCTCGTCAGTCGTTGGCCTCCTGAGGGGCGTCGGGCACTATCGCTTCGAAACACGCTGAGCCTTGGCGAACCGAGCGGGGACGGCTAGAACTGCTGCGCCTGCGCGAATTCAATCACCGTCTGTGCAAAGCGCGCCGCGGCCGGATTGCCGGTGTCGCGGTGCGTGACCAGATGCAGCGGAGCCGTGATGGCGGCTTCGCTATCGATCGGGCAATACACCACGCTTTCCTGCTGATAGCGCTGCATCGACGCGGGCACCAGCGTGACGCCCGTGCCGGCCGCCACCAGATTGATCGCGCTGAGCATGCGCGGCACCTCGCTGGCGACTCGCGGTGTGAAGCCAGCCGCTTCGCAAGCGTCGATGAAGTCGGCGTACATGCCGCGCCCGCCTGGGCGGCGCACAAAAATAAACGCTTCGCCGGCCAGCGTGTCGAGTGCGACTGGACGCATGCGGCCCGACTTGCTGCGCCCCTTCAGCAGACGATGCCCCAGCGGCAGCACGAGCACCATGCTCTCCTCCAGCAGCAGATCGAAGCACAGCTCTTCAGGCGTGTCGCTCGGCTTGCGCAGGATGGCGGCATCGATGCGGCCGCTCACCATCCGCTCGATAATTTCCGCGGCGTTGATTTCGTTGAGATCGATGGCGATGTCCGGACAGGCTTCACGAAACGCGCGGATCGCGGCCGGTGCGAGCGGGTGAAACGCCGATGAACTGGTCAGCGCGATCCGCACCGAGCCGATCCGGCCGTCTGCTATGCCTTTGCCTTTCGCGACGGCCTGGTCGAGCGCCTGTAGTACGGCGCGCGCATCGTCGGCAAACGACGCACCCGCCGAGGTCAGTTCGACACCACGCGCCACTCGCGTGAACAGCGCGAAGCCGATTTCACTTTCGAGCGCCTGAATCTGCTGTGACAGCGGCGGTTGCTGAATATGCAGCTTTGCGGCGGCGCGGGTGAACTGCCGCTCGTCGGCCACGGCCAGGAAGTAACGCAGATGCCGCAATTCCATCGCAATGCCTCATATATGTAAAACGTATGGCAAGGTCATTTGATCGGTATTTTACATTTACCGCGATCGTCCGTACGCTTGAGGCAAAAAGGAGACTTATGGACTCGATGCTTTCCGCCGCGCAGCCGCCCGCGCACTCCACCACCATGCCGGCGGCCTCGCAGGTGCGGCGCGCCGTGATCGCCTCGGTGATCGGCAACGGTCTCGAATGGTTCGACTTCCTGATCTATGGCTACTTCGCGAAGACCATCTCGCACGTGTTCTTTCCGGTGGGCAACGCGTTTCTCTCCACGGTGCTGACGCTTGCGACCTTTGCGATCGGCTTCGTCGTCCGGCCGCTCGGCGGTATCGTGCTGGGCGCATACGCCGACCGCGTGGGGCGGCGCCGCACCTTGTCGCTGCTGATCCTGTTGATGGCCGTCAGCACACTGCTGATGGGCCTGACGCCCGGCTATAGCAGCATCGGCATGGCTGCGCCGTTGCTGGTGCTGCTCTCGCGAGTGCTGCAAGGCCTCTCGGTGGGCGGCGAGTTTGCCACGGCGGCTGCGATGTTGTCGGAATACGCGCCGCGCGGCAAAAAGATGTTCTACGGCAGTTTTCAGATGACCTCGCAGGCGTTTGCGTTGCTGCTGTCGTCGGCTTGTGGCTATCTGCTCACCACGCATCTGGACCGGGTGTCGCTTGAAGCCTGGGGCTGGCGCGTGCCGTTCCTGCTAGGTGCGCTGATTGGGCCAATCGGCTTTTACATCCGCCATAGGGTTGGCGAATCGCCGGAATTTCTCGAACTGCGCGAGCGGCTTGGGCACGCGCCGCGCCAGTCGATGCGGCAGTTCTTGCGCGAGCGCAGCGATGCGTGTCTCTGTGCGATGGGCGTGATCATCGTCGGCGCGGCGACCAATTATCTGTGGCACTCCTTTTTGCCGTTGTACGTCGAGCGTCAGTTGCATCTGCCGCTGAAGAACGCGTTGCTGGGCACAGCCGTGTCGGGTCTCATCAGCATCGTCGCGTATCCGCTGGCGGGTAAGCTCGCGGACCGTGTCGGCGCCTGGCGGGTGTTCTTCCCGGTGGTGGCGATCTGGGCGGTGATTGCGTATCCGCTGTTCGCATGGGTGGTTGCACAGCCGACGGCGGAGCGCCTCTTCACCGCGCAGATGATCGCCACGCTGGTGTTGAGCATCATGTCCGGCCCGCATCCGGGGATGCTGACGCAACTGTTCCCGACGGCGACGCGTTCCACCGGGGTGGCGCTGTCGTACAACATCGCCGTCACGCTGTTCGGGGGGCTGGCGCCCTTGACCGTGACGACGCTGATCAACCTGACTGGCTCGAACCTGGTGCCGGCGTATTACCTGATTTTTGCGGCGATCGTCTCGCTGCTGCTGGTCGGTCTGAGCCGCTCCGGGCGGCGTTTGTGGCGCGACCCCGACGCCGTGCCGCATGATTGATTTCGCTCCTTCACCTTGATTCGACCATGACGGATTCCAGTACCCGTGAGCGGGCGCGACCGCGCAACGAATATCCGGTGCGCGAAGTCGCGAGCGGACGCTTGCGTGTCGACACGGCGCGCGGGTCCGGCTCGTTGCCGGTTTATCGCTCGGCGGATGAAACGTCGGACATGCGGGTGAGCCGCGCCGTCATCGTGCTGCATGGCCGGCTGCGCGACGCGGATGCTTATTTGTTGTCTGCACAACGGGCCCTGGCCGCGGCTGATGTGGACTCGGCCGATACCTTGCTGGTGGTGCCGCAGTTTCTCGCCAGCGCCGATATTGCGGCGCATGGCCTCGATCAAGACACGCTGCACTGGGACTGGACGGGCTGGATGAGCGGAGACGACGCGCTCGGGCCTGCGCCGATCAGTTCATTCGATATCCTTGATAGTCTGGTCGAGGCAATGACGGACCGCTCGCGCTTCGGCGCGTTGCGCGAAGTGGTGATTGCCGGTCACTCGGGGGGCGCACAGGTGGCGCATCGTTATGCGGTGGTGGGGCGCGCGGCGGCGTTGCTTGAGCAGCGGGGGATTCATTGCCGCTATGTGATCGCCAATCCGTCTTCGTATGTGTATTTCGACAACCGCCGTCCGGATGGCAAAGGCGGCTTTAGTCCCGCTGACGAGCACGCCTGTGCCGATGTGGATACATGGAAGTACGGCATTCATCAACCGCCGCGATATGCGAGCGGTGCGGCGTTTGATCTGCTCGAGCAACGTTACGTCCGCAGCGACGTGATCTATCTGCTCGGCGAGGCCGACTGCGATCCGCAGCATCAGGCGCTCGACCGGTCGTGCGCTGCCAATGCGCAAGGACCGCACCGACTCGCGCGCGGGCTCGCTTACTTTGCCTACTTGCGCAACCGGCATCCGCAGCTTGCGCACCGCTGCTGGCAGGTGCCCGGAGTCGGCCACAACGGACAGGCGATGCTCAATTCGGTGGAAGGGCTGTTGGCGCTGTTTGATGCCGGGGCGCGTGCGGACAGTCTCGGGGCAGGCAGCGGAGCGTTAGAAGATCAGGCGCTTCCATTGGAGGGCGGCGCGATAGAGTGAGCGCTTTGCGGTGTGGCTTTGCATGCGATGGCGGGTTGACCTATTCCGGAAACAGCCGGTGCCGCCGAGGCGGTGCTGCTGTTTCATGCGATCCACGTACCTGAGGGGTGTTCGCTCTTGTCTATAGTCACTTTCATGGTTTGTACTCCATAAAAAAGCCGGAAATTAAGGTGATATCAATAGATAAATCTCTATGGCGTCAACATTGACGGTTATCAACACTCATTCTTTTTTCAGACTTTTCTAATATGGCTTCCCGCCCGGAAAAGTTAGGCTTGCGGAAATACGTATTTCAACCCCGCAGGAGCCTGAGGAGATGGCAATTTTCTATGGTGTTGTCGACGGCGACCCACTCGACAGTGCAGAAGGCAGCTATGTTTCCGCGTCAGGGCGCTGTTTCAACATACAGGGCACGGATGGCAAGTATCGCCAGATGGTTTTTATAGGCGATCACGCATGGTGTAACGCGTGCAAGAGCAGGGGCGTGATCGTTCACGGCGCGAGTCTCCGTGATTCCAAGCGATTGCTTGACCTAACATCCGGATGCAGGCGTCAGGCCGTAGGCGGCGATAAGGTCCATTGCCAGTGTGCGCGATCCCCGCAGATTGTCGCGACCTACGCTGTTCATAAATGGACGATCGTAGACGATACTGGTGACGCACGCCGTGCGGCCAGTTCGGATTCGCCTGCGTCGTCATTGGGAATCGGAAGTTTTGATGAACAGGTCCGGTCCGTTGCTGCCGGATTGGTCCTGGAGGACTACCCGTATCTCATTGAGACAGTTGACGGCAGGACGTCTTGTGGTCGCACGGACGCGAGTGGCAGGTTACCCCGCATCGCGACTGATGGTGCCGACGACTACACAGTCTATTGGGGCGACGATGCGCTTGCGAAGAAACAGGGGACCTGACAACGCCAAACAAACCGACTGTAGTTAGAACCAACTCGACGCCAGGTTCCGTCAAGGTGGTGGAACTGAAGGTGCTAACCTTTCAGGAACTCTGGGATAACTATCCATCAGGAAACCCATACGACGATCCAACCGGAGAGTACAAAAATCAATGCGCTATACGTATGAGCGTAACGTTCCACCGTGTCGGTATCGAGATGAAGTCTTTCTCGCAAAAGCTAGTGAAGCCTGCGCCACGTAGGAAAGACGTTGGTCGCCTTTTGCTTGGCGGCAAACCAACGGCAACCCGCGCTTACGAATTGGCCGAATGGTTGCAACTGCGGCCGATCGCAGGGCTTGAGAAAGCAGAGAACATCACTGGTCCAGATTGGCTAAGCAAGGTCGAAGGACGCACCGGTATCCTGTTCTTTTACGGATACTGGCAGCAGGACGGCGATTCACCAGACGATCTCAGTGGTGGACACATCGATCTGTGGAATGGTGAGAAGCTGACAGGAATCGGTACGGGCCTTCGTGTTCATTGGAATATCGTGATTTCCGGCATCTGGTCGGATTTTCGAAAATCAAAGACCATTCTGTTTTTTCCGATCCGATGAACATCATGAGCGTGTTAGCAGGATTCCTTGCGGGAATAATCTCATCCAGCCTCGTTTGTTGGGGAGCGTTATTTTTTTGGGGAACAGTTGTTTTGCACGGGAAAGGTAGTCTGTTCGACACCAACCCGACGATCGCTAACGCCTTCTTTGTATGCTGGGGAGCGCTTTCTGTCATTTGCGGAATAGCGGGCGCAAGGTACGTTGATCACAAGGCCAATAAGCGCCGACACGGCTAGGCTACGCGTCAGATATTGCGTGATGATGTCTAAACCCGCCGGACCATGAGATTCGCCTACGACCGTCTCGACAGCGAGCATGACGCGGCGGCATACTTTGTGCGCCGCTCTCCGCTCCCCATCCCATCAGCGCGCGGCTTTCACCGGAACCGCCCATGAGTACACCCATTCCCTTCGTCCCCGATCGTTTCAAGAACAACGCCGCTTACTACCTGGGCGGCCGCCAGGCCTATTCGCCACGGCTGATCCGGCGCGTGGCCGAATCATGCCGGCTCGACGGCACGCAGCGCCTGCTCGATATCGGCTGTGGACCGGGGCAATTGTCACTGGCATTCTCGTCGTGGATCGATACAGGCGTGGCCCTCGACCCCGAGCCGGAGATGCTGCGTATCGCCGCCGGACTGGGGCTTGGTCTCGCGCCGAATATCGAGTACCGGCTCGGCAGTTCCTACGATCTGTCGCCGGCGTTCGGCCGGTTTCAGATCGCCGTGATCGGCCGTGCTTTCCATTGGATGGATCGGTCCGATACGCTCGCGCGTCTCGATCAGCTCATCGATCCTGCGGGCGCATTGGTGCTGTTTGCCACCTCGCATCCTGACGACCCCGCTACGCCGTGGTTCGCACAATACCGCGCGCTGCTCGACGATTACTCGCAAACCGATCCGGCGCGCCAGCAGCGCAAATCCGATGGCTGGGAAAATCACGAAACCGTGTTGTTGAGGTCGGCGTTTGCTTCGCTGGAACGCGTGTCGATCATCGAGAAGCGACGCGTGACACTGGACTCGCTGCTCTCGCGGGCGCAGTCGATGTCCAGCCTGTCGCGTGAACGGCTGGGCTCGCGGCTCGATGAATTGCTGGAGCGTGTGCGCAACTTGCTCGAAGGTCACGCCGCCGATGGCTGGCTCGAGGAGCGCGTCGAATCCACCGCGGTGATTGCGCGGCGTTGAGGGATGCGGAGGCGCCTGCGCATAATAGTCTTCGCGCAGGCACGATCCCTTGGCCTAGCCGCCCGACGGCGAGGTGTGGCCCAGCACGCCGGCGATCGTCAATACCGCGAGCATGGCGATGGCTTCGACCGCCAGCAGCCGGTCGAAGCTGCGCTGTGCATCGCTATAAGCGTGTCCATCGTGGGCCACAGTGTGTTGCAGGCGCGGCAGATAGATCATGCGGTTGTAGCCGCCTAGCAGCACCGCCAACGTGACGAACAGCAGCTTGAGTGTGAGCACGCGGCCATACAGCACGCTGAGCAACGGCGCGGTGAGGTGCGCCGTGTCCTGCGTCGCGTTATAGATGCCGGTCACGATGACCACCGCGAGCGCACCTGTCGCCAGATGCGACAGGTGCGCGCAGAACCTCACACGGCTAGCTGGCTCAATGGATGCCGGCTTGGCGGCCGCCGCGCCCCAGCGCCACAACAATGGCGCCGCGACGATCACGCTGCCTGCCCACAACGCCGTCGCCCCGAGGTGCAGCACATGCACGGCTTCGCGCAGCGTGAAATCGCCGGCGTCGGCGGCGTGACCGGCGGCCGCCTTGCCCGCCACGTAGATCACCATGCCCCCTGCCGCAAGCCACCATGCCGCACGGCTGTGGCGGACACCACCAAGGCATGCGAGCACCGTACCGGCAAAGCCCATCGACCATGCCGTCCCGAAGTGCGACTGCGTCAGCACGGCACTCACTGCCGAGCCAGCCTCGCTGAACGGCGAGCCGCTCATCACAGCGGCCTCCAGCCAGAGGTACAGCACGTAGCCGAGCGCAAGCAGGCCGAGCGCCGCCAGCCGCGAGCGTCCCAGCCCAGCGGACGCCCAAGGGCGCTCCTCACCCGCTCGCCCAAGCATCGCACTGCACACGAGCGCGCCGGCCGCCACCGCAAACAGCAGGTCTTGCGCGGCCTCTACGACGATCTGTACGACGACGAGCGGATCCACCCTTACTTCACCTTAAAGGTGTAGTGGCCTTGGGTACGGTGTCCATCTTCCGCCACCGCGACCCATGCGACCGTGTAGTCACCCGGCGTGAGCGGGTTCAGCGCCACCGACATGTGTTTCTTGTTCGACGGATCGACCACGGCCTTGCCGCTCGTCACCGGCTTGCCCTGCGCATCGGTCACGGTGATCGAGCTGAAGGCCGGCTCGAGGCCGTCGTCGAAATCGATCGCCACGTCCTTTTGCGAAGTGCCCACCGTCGCGCCGGCGGACGGCGCCTGGTGGGTCGGATAGGCGTGAGCGTGCGCGAGTTGCGCAACCGTCAGCGTCAGCGCGGCGACGAGGCCGCGTGTCAGGGATGAATTTACGAGAGCGTTTTTCATTGGGTTGGACCTAGTTGAAGAGCGGTTTGCCGAGAGAGTTGGGGAAGATGTCGTCGAAATACAGATGTGCGTCGAATAGCACACCTACGTGACTGCCGGTCAGATGATTGACCGGAATCGTCGCTTCGACGCCGAACTGACCGTAGCGGTTCAGCCACAGAAAGCCGGGGTTGACCGTGCCGGTGGTTTGACCGGCGCATGCGCCCGCCGTGCAGGTACTCATCGGCGCTTCGACGACGAGGACCAGATTGTTGAACGGTTGCGGGATGCCGAGATTCTTCACCTGGTTTTGCAGGTAAGGAATGCTGTACTGCAGCGAGAGACCCCAGCCGAACGAATTCGGCCCGTTATCTGACGAGGCAGTAGTCAGGTTCGGGCCGAGCTGACCGGTGATGGCGAACGGCCGCAGATAGCTGAGCGAGGCCGGCAGGTCGCCGAAGCCCTTGCCGAAATAGACGTTCGGCGTCAGCGTCGAATAGGAGCTTGCGATCGATTTCGAACCGGTGCCGCCAATCTCCGCGAGCAGGCCGATCGAGGCCATGAATTCGTGGCGCGCGTTCGCGTAGATCAGGTATTTCGCGCCGACCGTGATGTTGTTCCAGCCTTTCGCCGAGCCACCGTTCGGGTCGTTCTGGCTAACGTAGTCGCTGGCGATACTGAACGCGAGGTTCTTCGTGATCAGCTTGTCCCACTCGTAGGAGACGGTATTGACGTTCATATTGTCGCCGCTGCTGTCCGGGGTCTTGGTGTGACCGAACTGGGTATCGAGTTCGTCGCCTACACCGGGGTCGTCTATCGTCAGCGTGGCGGGGAACACGCGGTCGCCGACGACCGCGTGAGCGAAAGCAGCCGGCGAACCGGCGAGACAGGCGGCGCCGGTCGCCGCCATCAGGGCGGCGCGTGCGGGCGCCACGTGCCGCTTGAAAAGCGTACGCATGATCTAATCCTTCTCCAATTGTCTTGATGCGTCACCGCGCACGGATGCGGCGACATCCCGCGGCTGCTCGCGCAGCGCGGATTCTGTTCAGGTACAGAGCAGGCAACTCAGGAGAGAACGGGAGGCGCACGCGGCTGGGCCGCGGTGTAGACGAGGGGGACGTGGACGGTGTCGCGCGTAACGACAACCGGTGCGCGCGCAACCGATAGTGCGGCGATAAAGACTGAGGCCGTGCCCGGCAGGACCGGCACATGGGCAAGCATGCCGCAATACGCGCAGGCCTGCCAATGATAGGTGGAGGACTGCGACGACTTGCCGGTGTGCGCGACCAGGCTGTTATTCGGGTCTGCGGAGCAGTAGCTTGCCAGTGCCAGGCCAAGCCGGTCATGTGCGGCGAGCGCCTGCGAGACAGTCGGCGCGAGCGTACTCATCAGGATTGCAAGCAATCCTAGCCAGCTGCCGATTTTCTGTAGGCGAAGACGAAGCATGCTGCGCGCCGAACATGTGGAAGAAGCGACGATTGGCGCAGATTATGCCATGCAGGCCGAAATGAACAGATGCGAAAACCACATACCAGGCATCTTTGTCATGCGTCTTTTCCGGGTGACGACTATAGACGCCAGGCGGGACCAGGCGCCTTTCGAATCTGTTGCACGCCGCGCGCCGTTTCGTAGCAAGATTGCGGCTTTTCGAATTTCAGCGGCGCACGTAGTAGCCACCGGGCGCCGTCGGACGATACCGGTCAAGCAGGCAAGCCGCCGCCGAAATGTTTGGAAATCATTTACCCGCGGCAATCTGAAGCGAGCTGGGAATAAAACGTTGCGCCGCAGCGTTAGTGTGATAGCCGCTGTATCGTTGTAGCGAACGCCCGCACTTTTAGGCTGCTTGATTGACCGCCGTAGCGGATTTTTATTTCAAATGGCTTTCGCACTCGTACATTTTTTCGGACGGAATTACCGATGAGCACTCAGGCCAACTCTCCGCTGACCGATACGACCAGCGTACAGGCGGTATCGCGTTACACCCGCACGGCAATGCTGCTGCACTGGATCATCGCGATCCTGATTATCTGCAACGTGGTGCTCGGGCTCAGCGCCGATTCGCTGCCTGACGACTGGGTGCGGCCGGTCATCGATACCCACAAGTCGATCGGCATCACCGTGCTCGGCCTCGTGCTGCTGCGCATCCTGTGGCGCGTCTCGCATCGGCCGCCGCCGTTGCCGGCCGCGTTTCCGTCATGGGAGCGCGTAGCCGCGCATATTGCGCACTTCCTGTTGTATCTGCTGATGATCGGCTTGCCGCTCTCGGGCTGGCTGCACGATTCAGCCTGGAAAGGAGCCGCGACGCATCCGATGCAGCTCTTCAACCTGGTCCCGTGGCCGCGCATCGGTTACGTGATGAATCTCGATCCGACGCTCAAGGAAACCCTGCATGACCGCTTCGGTGCGTTGCACACCTGGCTCGGCTATGCGCTGTACGCGCTGCTCGCCATGCATGTAGGCGGCGCGCTCAAGCACGAATGGATTGATCGCAAATCCGTGTTGAAGCGGATGATTCCCTGAGGACACGGCGCTGTCACATACGCTCGCACTTCATTCCGGGCGTTGCTCTTAACCACGCGGTATCGATAGATTCAGTCGCTATTTTGAAGAGAACTCTGGAACAAGCCCTCGCGCTCGCCTCACCTCGTATCGTGCCGCGCCCGACCACCCTGTCGAGTACGCTGATCCATTTCAGCGTCGTCGTCCTGTGGCTGCTGCTGTTCGCACGGGCGTTCTTTCTGCAAGGCGTGGTGGCGTGGTCGACCGGCATTGCTTACGTGCTCTACGACACCTTGCTGCTCGCGTTCGTCACCCTCAAGACGCTGCCGCTGATCCGGCCACCGGTGCCGCTCGACCCCGCTGCGGACCAGCGCAGCTTGCCCAGCCTGGGCGTGATCGTCGCCTCGCATAACGAGGCGGCGGTGCTGCCGGTGACACTGGCGGCGCTCTTGCGTCAGACGCATGGCCCCGCGCAGATCGTGATCGCGGACGACGGCTCGACGGACGGAACGGGCGCGCTGCTGACCGAGCGCTTCGGCCTTACTGCGGCGCCCGAAGGACAATTGAGCGCACCGAGTTCGCTCTATTCGAACCTGTATTGGTTGAGGGTGCCGCATGGCGGCAAGGCGCGCGCGCTGAACGCGGCCATCATGGAGATGACCACCGAGACGGTGATGACCGTCGACGCCGATACGCTGCTCGAAGACGACGCAACCTACGCGATGCGTGCCGCGTTCGCCAGCGAGCCGAAGCTCGTGGCGGCGGCGGGCATCCTCGTGCCGGTCTGCGGCAAAAGCGTATCCGGCCGCGTGTTCCAGTGGTTCCAGACTTACGAGTACATGCGCAACTTCGTCGCGCGCTTTGCCTGGATGCGCGCCGACAGCCTGCTGCTGATCTCCGGCGCATTCGCCTCGTTCAGGCGCGAGGCGCTCGTCGAAGTGGGCGGCTTCGATCCGCAGTGCCTGGTGGAAGACTACGAGCTGATCCACCGGCTGCGGCGCTATTCGGTCGATCACGGGCTCGGCTGGGACGTCCGCGTGGTGGGCGACGCGCAAGGGCGAACCGATGCGCCCGGCACGCTCGGCAGTTTTCTGCGGCAGCGGCGCCGCTGGTTTGCGGGTTTCCTGCAGACCCAGTACTGGAACCGCGACATGACCGGCAATCCACGCTACGGTACGCTCGGCATGCTGATGCTGCCGGTCAAGGCGATCGACACGATGCAGCCGATCTACGGCCTGACGGCATTCGTGCTGTTACTCGGCTTCCTGTTCGGCGGACATGAAACGCTCGTGCTGGCGATTTTCGGCGTGATCGGTGCAAAGACCGCCATCGATCTTGCGTACTACATGTGGTGCATCCATCTGTACCGCCGCTGGACCGGTCAGCGGGTCGGCTCGAACCTGTGGCTGGCCATGGCGGCAGCGATTGCCGAGCCGTTCACGTTTCAGCTACTGCGTCATACCGGCGCCCTGATGGGGTGGCTGCACTTTTTACGCGGTGGCCGTGTGTGGGGCGCGCAACGCCGCTCCGGGCTGGTGGCGCCCGACGAGGGCTAAGCGCCGCTGCGGGGTTGCCTGGCGGGAAACCCTATGATTAGTTAAAAACATCAGGCACGTGCCTCCTTCTAGTAGACTGAGTTCCGTGACGGTTCGCCGCTCGAGCGTGCCAGACCCACTCAGGCTGCAAGGAGGCATCGCCCATGCATGGAGTTCCTTCGCTGGACAGCAACACCGTCGATGCGCCTACCGGGGCGCCCATCGAAGCGCTGATCGATTCGCCTGCCGACGACGCACCCACCGAGGCGGCCACTGGGTCAACCATGCGCGATCTGCGCCGCGTCCCGATACACCCCGACCACTGGTATCCGCTCGCGTGGTCGCACGAGGTCAAGCGCGGCAAGGCCCATGGCGTGAGGTTCGCCGGCGAACCGATCGTGCTGGTGCGCACCGAGTCGGGCGTGGCGTTCGCGCTCGAGGACCGCTGTGCGCATCGTCAGGTGCCGTTGCACGGCGGGGTGGTGGACGGCGAAACGATCCGCTGTTGCTATCACGGCTGGACTTACGACTGCACGGGCCGCTGCGTCGATATTCCGTACCTGGGCCGCGAGCGTTTGCCCAACGGCGTGCGCTCGTATCCGTGCCGCGAGGAACAGGGGCTGATCTTTGTGTTTCCGGGCAATTCGGCGCTGGCCGGGCAACGGACGCCGCCGCCGCTTGCCTCGGTGGCCGACAAGGCTTACAAGACGCGCCGCTTCGGCCGCGAAGTGAAGTGCCACTATTCGTTCATGCATGAAAACCTGATGGACATGAACCATCAGTTCCTGCACCGCAAGCAGATGGGGCAGATGCGTGCACGCTCGCTTGGACGGCGGCGCGGCGAGGGCTGGGTCGAGGTGGATTACACGTTTGCGCGGCTGGCCGGCGATCAGCCGATCGGCGAGGCGCTGGTGTTCAGTCAGAGCCGTAAGGGTGTGCAAGGCGATGACAAGGATGTGATGACCATCCGCACCGAATACCCCTATCAGACGCTGCAGATCCGCACTGCGGATTCGACGCTGGTGATGAACCTGTGGATCGTGTATGTGCCGCTCGATCGCGAGCAGCGCACCAACCGCACCTTCGGCCTGCTGTCTATCCGCAAGCCGGGCATTCCGGTCCTGCTGGATATGGCGTGGCCGTTGCTGGTCTGGTTTACCGAACGCATTTTCAAGGAAGATCGCTGGATCGTCGAACGCGAACAGGAAGCGCACGATCGCCAGGGCGCCGACTGGAACCACGAGGTGTTCCCGGTCATCAACGATCTGCGCGCCTTGCTGCGCGAATGCGGCGCATCGCCTGAAGCGGGTCACTTCAAGGGCGTGCGCATCGGGCCCGCCGAGGCGATCACGTAGCGGAGTCGGCTCGCGCCGGCTTCACCTGGGTCGTGACTGACACGCTGTCCAGTGCTGTCGCGGCTCGCCTTTACCCAACTTCACTCGCGTTCGACGATGCCGGTCCCCGGAAGGTCCGGTTCGCGTCCGATGCGGGCCGCGCGCCGCCTTTGCCACCACGGCCCGGCAATCGATGCCGTGGCGCCGATGGCGCCCATCGTCAGCGACAGCAGCACGATCAGCAAGCCGGTGCGCGCACGGCTGGCGAACACGCCGACCAGCAATCCGGCGAGCGGTTGCGTCAGATTGTTCAGCAGGATGATGACGCCCGTGGTTTTGCCGTAATCCCTGGGTGGAATGATCTTCTGCCGGGCGCTGCGAATATAGACGTTGAACATCTTGTCGAAGCCGACAATCAGCACGAAGCCGACCGCATAGCCCCACGCGCCGGGACTCGCGCCGGCGATCAGACCACCCAGGCAGATCGCCAGAAATGCCAGCAAGCCTAGCGTTCTCCGTGAAAACGAGACTCGCGCGATGGTCAGCAGGATCAATACGGTGGCGATCGCGCCGACGGTCTGCAGCACCGCGTAATAGCGTCCCGACTGATGATGAACGCCGGTGACCATCGCGGCGGAGGTGGCGAGCGTCACGCCGATCACGAGGTTTTCTGCGGCGGCCAGCAGGATGACTTTCTGCAAGCCGGGCAGATGCAGCACGTGCTGCATCGCCGTTCGCAGCGGCTGGGTCCAATGACCTCGGGGCGGTTCAGGCGGCGCGGCCTGAAAGCCGCTCATGCGTTGCCATACGACGAACGCGCCGTCCGCGAGCAGGAACAGCGCACCGCTCGTGGCCACCACGAACTCCCAGCGCCACCAGCCGAGCAACAGCGCTGCAGCCATCGGGCCGAGCACCACGCCGAGTTGATCGGCCAACTGCGAGAGCGCCAGCACGCGCTCGAACTTATGCGCCTTGAAGATCTGCGGCAGCATGACTTCGCGTGCCACGAAGCCCTGGCTGGTCAGGATGCCGCAGCAGGCGGACAGCGCAATCAGCCAGCCGATTCCGCCAAAAAGCGCGTAGCCGATCACGCCCGCGATACAGACGACCGCGCGGTACGTCTGGCTGATGCGCATCAGCTTGAGCGGCGAGAAGCGGTCGCTGAAGGCGCCGAACAGGGGGAAGAAGAGGTAGCGCGGCAATGCCTCGATGAAAAAGGCGATGCCCGACCACGAGACTTTTTGGGTCGTCTGGAATACGACTAGCGGTACCAGGAAGAGCAGAATCTGGTCCGCTAGCCGGGCGAAGAAGAGCGAGCAGAAGAACGCCTGATGATTGACGCGCAAGGTTCGTTACCTGTTGTTCATTGTGCTGCGAGGGCCGCCGGAGCTTCCCGGCCAGACTGAAGGATACGCCTTGTGACGGCGCCAGCCGGTGCGGTGAGGAGCCTTCGAAACCTCACGCAGGCAGATAGGCATTTTGCGCCAAGGCAAGATGAAGCGCGTCTGGAGGCAATGTGCCTGGAGGATTTGCTTGCGCGCGCAGCTTTTTCCGCAGTGGCGTGACGCCCGTGATATGTCGGCTAACGGTCGGTTAATGGTTAGTAGGCTGAATGGTCGATCCCAGCTTTGGCGTGAACAGTTGCATAAAAGACGGGGCGCGCGGACGTCAGCCGAGTCGACGCATTACCGGCTGTCGAGCATGTATTTGACTGCCGTGCTTCGATCATTCCGAAAAGCACTTCTTAATGTCCGTTTTCGACGGCTGAAATTGACTTAACTAAGGGCTGTAGCAATCCGCATTCCCAAGCAGTACTGCTTGCGCTTCATTTCAGGGCTTGGCTAATAGCCCATCAGCAGTTCTTGCAATAATCAAAAGCAGGGGTCGAGGAAATGAAACGCCTGATTGCGATGCTATTCCCCATGGCTGGGGCAATGTGCAGCACTGCCAACGCTCAAAGCAACCTGACCATCAACGGCACCACCTATACATACTGCGCCACGGAGAATCAGAAGTGCTCGTTTACGGGCGCCGCCAAGGTCGTGTTCGGCACGACGAGTCCTTCGCTGATGTACGACATCAATGGACCGTTCACGAATGGCGTGCTGTGCGAAAACGGTGTGGTGTCCGCGACCGATCCGGCTTATGGCTATACGAAGAGCTGCTGGTACGGCCCAACGACGAGCACTCCGACACCTACCCCGACGCCGACGCCGACCGGTTCGCTGGTCAAGTGCGCGGCCGAGAATGCTGTCTGCTCGTTCGCCGGTACCAAGCCGGTAACGTATGGGGGCAGCACGACCGCCAACAATGTGACCGAGACGTTTACGAATGGCGTGACGTGCTCCAACACGGCGTTTGGCACGGACCCTGACTTTGGGGTAACGAAGTCTTGCTGGATTCCTGCTTCGACTGGGACGCCGACACCAACACCGACACCGACACCAACGCCGACACCAACGCCGACACCAACGCCGACACCGACACCGACACCGACACCGACACCGACACCGACACCGACACCGACACCGACACCGACACCGACACCGACACCGACGCCGACACCGACGCCAACACCGACGCCAACACCGACGCCAACACCGACGCCAACACCAACCGGCACAATCGCTTGCGCCACCCCCACCGTGGCTGCAGGTGGTACAACCAACGGGCTGATCATCGCCGACACCCCGACCTCCGACGGCACCCGCATGTTCGCCCAAGGCAGCGCGTTCAAGGTGTCGTTCATTACCGCGGCGCCTTCTGCAGACAAAGTTGTCTGGTCCATGCAGGATCAACTCGGCAACATTAAAGGCAGTGGCTCGTTCTCGGTCCCGAGTGGCGCGCAAACCAGCACGATGTCGTGCACTGCCGCGGTCTCCGGCTACTTCGCGGTCACGGCGACCCTCTCGAGCGCCGGCGGCACCCTGCCGGAGGCCGGCACGCGGCCGGCCGGGATTGCGACGTTCGGCATCTTGCCCAATCTGTCCGCATCGATTCCGGCTGTGACCTACGCACATCAGGAGCAGCACCGCTTCGGCATGCAAGGCTTCAATGACAACGGCCCCATGCTGACCGACCTCGGGATTTCGCAGACCATCGATAACCGTCAGCTCTCCGCGATGGAGCCGAACGGGGCGAATACGTGGACACCGTCACTCTCGGACCTCGACTCGTTCTATACGAGCGGCAAGATCATGCGCCTGATCCGCCTGGACGGGATACCGGCATGGGCCAGCCCGACTGGCGCCTTCCAGGACGATACGAACGCACCGAGCAGCGAGACCTACTACCAGAGCTACATGGCGCGTGTCGGCACCGACTCGGTGGCGATTCGCAAGGCCTATTTCCCGAATCAGCAAAACGACTACTACCAGGTGACATGGGAGCCGCAATGGGTCGACTCCGCGGCCAATTTTGTCGCCATGTATGCGGCTGTATATAACGGCCTGCACTCCACCGATGCGAACGCGGTAGTGATGGGCACCACCAACGTGTTCCCAGCCAACTGCACGACGGAGTGCACGCAAGGCTATCTGCAAACCTATGTGCCGCTGGGACTCGGCAGCTATATAGACGGCGTGACCACGCATAGCTACTACAACGCCGGAACCTATCCCGCGCATCCGCCGGAACAGTACGACACCGATTCGAATCCCGCTAACGTCGCCAACGCCCTCGATCAGCAGATGCGCGAACTGCGTTCGGAGATGCAGTCGTTCAAACCGAACATGCGCTTGTGGTCCACCGAACTGGGCATCAGCTACGATTCGGGCACGGCGTATAGCGCGAACTATCCGAGTGCGAACGAGTTGTACGGGCAGGCCGCCGTCGCCGTGCGGGCGCATCTGATCATTCTCGGCGAGGGCGCGCAGGTTACCTACTTCTTCTACGGCGCGGACTATCCAGCCGATGTTGGAGAAGGCACCTTCTTCGACATCGTCGATCCGCAGGGGCAATACGGCGCCAGCAACGTGAGTCCGAAGCCGGAGGCGATGGCCATGGCCGCGCTGACCCGCGTCATCGACGGCACGCAGACCCTTGGGCATCTCAACGGCCTGCCGTCGATGATCTATGGTTATGCCTTCCAGCAACTGGGCGGCGGAGCCGTGATCACGGCGCTGTGGACGCACAACAATGCGGACTGGCCGACCTCAGGTGGCACGTATAGCGCGACCTATAGCACCTCCTACGCGCTGACCGTGGACGCGGCGGGGACGAGCGGCCATGTGACGGTGATCGACATGATGGGCAATCCTTCCTCCGTGGCGTATAGCAACGGCGTAGTGAACCTGACGTTGACGGAGTCGCCGATTTACGTCGTGTCCTCCAATGCGAGCGTGATGCAGAGCAACGTGACGGCGCCGGTCGGCTATACCGGGCAATAGCAGGCGAAGGGCGCGGGATGGTCGACCCCGGGTTCGCAGCGCTTGAGGTAAGCTGCGAACCTTCGCCACCCGGTATGCCAGTCCAGCGTTATGAGTCCAACTGTCGAAAGTCTCGTCGAGACACTATCGCAGCGCGGTATTCAGGTTCCCGAGGGCAACCGCAGAATCGTTGGCTTCGGCGATTCCGAGGCGCTCTCGGCCGAACTCATCGCGTTGATGCTGCAGGGCAGGAAGCGCGGCACCTGCAGCATGCTATGGTCCTGGGAATTCGAAGGCGAGGCGATTCCGGCGGTGGGGGACATCGGCATCGTGGTCGACTACTTCGATCGTCCTGTCATGCTGCAGCGGATCACGCGTGTCGAGATCGTTCCCTTCAATGAAGTGACAGCGGAGTTCGCCGCCAGCGAAGGCGAGGGCGATCTGTCGCTGGCCTGGTGGCGCAAGGCGCATTGGGAGTTTTTCCTGCGCGAGTGCGAACAGATAGGCCGCACGATCGATGAGACCATGCCGCTCGTATGTGAGACTTTCGAGGTTTTGCAGGCGTGGTCGTGAGTTATCCTGACGTCTTACGCAACTGAAGTGACGGATACCTACGCAACGAAAGCGCGTTGCTTTCGCTCGCTGCCTGGAATCGTCAGATGCAACACTTCGCCATCCAATGGAATATGCAAGCGGGATTCGACACCCGCATTCCTTGCGGCGAGAGCGAGTTCCATGCGCGTCACTGGGCAGTGGCTGAGCGCTTCCAGGTGATTGGCAACCACCGTCCCAACTGCCTGGCGGGTTAGAACGGTTCGCGAGATGACGAGTGGTCGAGAAGGGCAAGATCATGCAAGCGCGATCTTGGGCTATCATGGTGGCCTACGTGACTGGCGAGAGAAGATGGATCACCATCGGGAAGCGTAGGGGCCAAACCGCCGTTCGCCTGGGCATCTTGATCGTTCTCTTTGGAGACTTCCGATGACTGCCCTTATGCTCGCGCCTTCGCTTTTTCCCTCAGTTTTATACGTATTGTTAGCACGCCGCCGTCAGCGCGGCGCTGCATCGCTCCACCGTGTTGCTTACCCGTTGCAGCGTAGCGGCCATGATGCCGTGACGATCGGGAGCTAAGCCATGGTTAATCATCTTCAATGCATCGTGCTGGATGGCAAGGCTGTTGCGGCGCTTGGCGAACATGCCTTGTCTGCGCGCGTCGCCGCGCTCAAGACCAGCAATGGCGCTCGCACGCCAATTCTTGCCACGATTCTGGTGGGCGACGACCCTGCATCGGCCACCTATGTGCGGATGAAGGGCAACGCATGCCGTCGCGTCGGCATGGACTCGCGCCTCGTCAAATTGCCCACCAGCAGCACCACGCAGGATGTGCTCGCCGCGATCGACCGCCTCAACGCCGATCCCGACGTTCAAGGCATCTTGCTGCAGCACCCGGTGCCCGCTCAGGTCGACGAGCGTCAGTGTTTCGACCGCATCTCAATGCGCAAGGATGTGGACGGCGTAACGAGTCACGGCTTTGGACGGATGGCGCTGGGCGAACCGGCATTCGGCCCCGCGACGCCGACCGGCATCATGCGGTTGCTGGCGCACTATCGGATCGCGCTAGCCGGCAAGCGGGCAGTTGTCGTGGGACGCAGCGCAATTCTCGGCAAGCCGATGGCGCTGATGCTCTCGAATGCGAACGCGACGGTCACCTTGTGTCATTCGAAGACCGCCAATCTCGAGGCCGAGGTGCGGCGTGCCGAAATCGTGGTGGGTGCGGTGGGCAGGCCCAGGTTCATTCCCAGCCAGTGGATCAGCGACGGCGCGGTGGTGATCGACGCCGGCTATCATCCAGGTGGCGTTGGCGATATCGACCTTGAAGGACTGACGAGCCGCTGCGCCGCGGTGACGCCCGTACCGGGCGGCGTCGGTCCGATGACAATTGCCACACTGATCGCCCAGACAGTCGACGCCGCTGAACTTGCGATGCAAAGCCACGCTTAGCACGGGCCGCGATAACCAATTGACCAAAAAATATACACGCGTTAGCATCTTCCTCATGATCGCCGCCTTCCTCCCCCTCGTTCGCTTGATGCGCGCATGGTGTCAAAGCTTGCCAGAGGGAGCTTGCGTCTAGCGCGTCGATCTACGTCACGTTCGAGCAAGTCCCTGATGGCCACCCGTTGCAGAACCGGTGGCCTTTTTGTTTTTTCGCTCACCCAATCACCCGGAACCGCCGATGCCTCTCGCCTTGTACGACACCTGGTCGCGCACCGTGCGCCCGTTCACTCCGTTGCAGCCCGACCATGTGGGCCTGTACTGCTGCGGACCGACGGTGTACGACCATGCGCATATCGGCAATCTGCGCACGTACGTGTTCGAGGATGTGCTGCGGCGCGTGCTTGAACTGAACGGCTACCATGTGCGGCACGTCCTAAACATCACCGACGTCGGGCATCTCGTCTCCGATGCCGACGAGGGCGAAGACAAGATGGAAAAGGGCAGCCGGCGGACAGGCGCTTCGGCGTGGGAGATTGCGGAACGCTATACGCGTGCTTTCATGGCCGACTGGCAGGCGCTCAATCTGCTGGAGCCCACGCTGTGGTGCCGCGCGACGGACCATATTGCGGAACAGATTGCTTTTATTGCTGAGCTGGAACGCAACGGCTACACATACCAGACAGCAGACGGCGTGTACTTCGACACCGGTAAGCAGGACGATTACGGCTATCTTGCGCGTCTCGATCACGCTGGCTTGCAGGCCGGCAAGCGAGTCGCGCTAGGCGAGAAGCGCCGCGCGACGGACTTCGCGCTGTGGAAATTCAGTCCGCCGGACTCAACCCGGCAGATGGAATGGGATAGCCCTTGGGGACGCGGGTTTCCAGGGTGGCATATCGAGTGCTCGGCGATGTCGGCGAAATACCTGAGCCCTTGGTTCGACATTCATTGCGGCGGTGAAGACCATATCGCCGTGCATCACAGCAACGAGATCGCGCAGACCCAGGCGTGCTACGGCACGCGGCTGGCCAACTTCTGGATGCACGGTCACTTTCTGACGCTGGATGCCGCGAAGATGTCCAAATCGAGCGGTGACTTCCTGCGTCTGCAGAGCTTGATCGACCGCGGCATTGATCCACTGGCTTACCGCTATCTTTGCTTGACCGCCCATTACCGAAGCAAGCTGCGGTTCAATCACGAGGCGCTTGAAGCAGCACAGGCGGCGTTGGACAGGCTGCGCAAAGCATATGCGAGCTGGCCAGCGGGCGGGGAAGCGGATGTGGGTTTCGTGGCGCGCTTCAACGCCGAGGTAAATCAGGATCTGAATCTGCCGCGTGCGCTGGCCGTTGTGTGGGAGCTGGTCAGAAGCGATCTGCCTGCGGCGACGCGTCGAGCAACGGTCGATGCGTTCGATAGCGTGCTCGGATTGCAGCTCGCCGGCTGGCAGGTCGATGCGTTTGAGATTCCGGCAAATGTGGCGGCGTTGGCGGAATTGCGCGAGAAGGCGCGTGCCGTTAAGGACTGGGCGCAAGCCGATCTCTTACGCGAGAAATTGAAGGCAGCGGGCTGGCAGGTGGAGGACAGTGCGGGTGGGCAGCGGCTGAGTCCGATCGATCAGGCCACTTGATGGGCGCGATGCGTTCGTTGGTGCGTTGAACACCCGGAGCATGGTCAAGGCGCGGCTCGGCAAGTCAACTGTATGCCGGGTGCGCTACGATCGACACCTAACTCTGCGCCCGCTTGCGCGGCCCTTCCGGGCAGGAAAAAACCACGTCTTCAACTATGCCCCGCACATGAAAAACGCTCGCTCCTTCTTCGACCAGCTCAACCGGGACTATCTGCAGATTCATCGAAAAGAATGGGATCTGTTCTGGTTGACTCATACCGGCCAGAGCGACGATCACGACGCGCAGGGTGCGGCCGGCCTCGCGCGCCGAACCTTCCTCGCCGACGTGCAACGTCTCACGCAAAGCCGCGAGCATCTGGCGAGGGTCGAGGCCGCTGCGCCCTCGGCTGAGCGCGATGTGCTCGTGACCGGCTTGCGCGGTTGGGTCGCGGCGTTCGAAAGCAACGCGATAGGCAGCGAGCGTGCCGCTGCATTGCTGGCCGAGTTGATCGGGATGGACACGGATCTGTTTGCACGTCGTCAGGCGTACAAGATGCATCATGTCGGCGCATCGGGGCGCCGCGAGGAAGCTTCGCCGGCTGTGCTGCGTTCGAACCTGGCAAGCAATCCGGACGAAGCCTCGCGCAAAAGCTCGCATGACGCGCTGCATGGGCTCGAACGTTGGGTATTGGAAAACGGCTTCCTCGAGATCGTGGCCAGGCGCAATGCTCTCGCGCGTGAACTCGGCTATCGCGACTTCTTTGACTACCGGCTGCGCACATATAGCGGTATGAGCCCCGAACAGCTTTTCGAGGTCTTCGATGAGTTCGAGCGGAATACGCGCGATGCGCACTTCGCATCGTTGAAGCGCCTTGTCGAGGAACATGGCGAGGAGGCCTTGCAGCCGCAGAATCTGCCGTACCGGATGCGTGGCGACGCAGCGCAAAAGGCGGACGCATACTTTCCCTTTGGCAAGGCGCTCGAGCGCTGGGCCGAAACGTTCCGGCGTCTTGGCGTGTCTTATCGCGGCGCGCGGATCGAGATTGATTTGCTCGACCGGCCCGGCAAGTTTCCGACCGGCTTTTGCGTGCCGCCTACGGCGAGCTATCGCGACGACAGTGCCGGTTGGGTGTCAGCCGACGTTCGCTTTACCTCGACCGCACGTCCGCGACAAACCGGTGCCGGGCTGCAGGGGCTTAACGTGCTGTTCCACGAAGCGGGGCACGCCGCGCATTTTTCGAACGTGGCGCTCAATTCGCCCTGCTTTTCGCACATATTCGCGCCTACCTCGCCCGCTTACCTCGAAGCCCAGGCGAAGTTTTTCGATGCGTTGCCGAGCGATCCTTGCTGGCTCAGACGATACGCGCGCAACGCTGCCGGCGAGCCGATGCCTGATGAGATGATCCGTGCGCGGGTCGAGTCGAACCAGCTTCTTCTCGCTCATACCGAACGACGCGACCTGGTGCCGACATATTTCGAACGGGCGCTGTATGGCATGGAGGATGAAGCGCGCACGGTGGAGTCGGTGTTGGCGCTTGCGCGCTCGGTCACGCAACGTATTCTCGGCGTCCCGCATCACACGGGTTATGTACTGAGTATGCCCCATCCCATCTATCACGACATGGCGGTCTACTACCAGGGCTATTTGTTGGCGAAAATGGCCGCGTCGCAAACGCGTGCTTATTTGACGCGCTCGCTCGGCTATATCGTCGACAACCCCGCGGTGGGCCCGCTGCTTGCGCAGCATTGCTGGGCATCCGGCAACAGTCTGACGCTCGATCAAACGTTACGGAGTCTGACGGGCGAGGGTTTGACTTCGTCCTATCTCGCGGCGGAATGCAATCGTGCGCCACAGGAAGCGTGGGAACGTGCGCAGGGTGCCTTCGAGCGGATGGATAGCGCTGTGCCGCTCGAAGCCGAGGGGGATCTCGATGCGTCGATTTCGATCGTTCATGGCGCGCAATGCGTTGCTACCAACGAGGTATCCCTGCCGGCGATGTACGCGGCGTTTGAAGCGTGGATCGAGGGGGAGAGTTGGCGGGATCGCACTTAAGTGTCGAAGGTTCGCAAAGCGACCTTTGCGACGCAGGACAGGTAAGGCAATTCGAGTGGAGCGTCGCCGACGTTTTCCAGGTGCGGGTCGAGCTGGCTTAACACATCGGCCAGGCGGCGGCACAGCGGCCGAGGATTATGCTGTACCGCTCGTCTATGCTGTGAGCTTGGACTTGACCCGTATCGAACTATGCAATTGGAGGAAAGCATGCTCATCTCCATGAGCCGTCTGATCCTGTACGTACAGGACGTTGCGCGACTGAAAGCGTTCTATCAAACCCATTTCGGGTTCGCGCTCGTCGAGGAGATTCCCGACGAATGGGGCGTATTCAAGGCCGGCGCAGTCGAGCTTGCGCTCCATCGGGTCGGCGAACCCTATCGGGGGACAGCGGTTCCGCACATCCACTCGAACGCGAAGACGGTCTTCTCGGTTCCATCCGGATTGACTGCGCTACGCGACCAACTCGTCGAGGCAGGCGTCCCCATGCGCGAACTGAAGCGTTACGATGGCTTTCCGTATCTGCTGTGCGACGGGGAAGATCCTGAGGGAAACGTGTTTCAACTCTCCCAGGCGGACTAGCCGGCCGGCTCCACCCCACGCAGCGCGCTGCAACGCGGCACCGGCTACTCACCGTTGCACGCTCCAGGCGCTGCATGTATCTTGAGAAAAACGGTTGGCATCGACGATCGCTACCGTGAGCCGGATAATTCGGCACTCACACTTTGGAATGACTCATGTACCCATCAATCGAACCTTATAAGCACGGATTTCTCGACACCGGTGACGGACATCAGGTGTACTGGGAGCTGTGCGGCAATCCCAATGGTAAGCCGGCGGTATTTCTGCACGGCGGTCCGGGCGGCGGATGCGGCCCGGATCACCGGCGCCTGTTCGACCCGGCGCGTTACAACATCCTGCTGTTCGATCAGCGCGGCTGCGGTCGTTCGACGCCGTACGCCAGCCTCGAGAACAACACCACGTGGGATCTGGTGGCGGATATCGAACGGCTGCGGGAGATGATCGGCGTCGATCAATGGCTGGTGTTCGGCGGTTCGTGGGGCAGCGCGCTCGGCATCGCTTACGCGGAGACGCACCCGCAGCGGGTGAGCGCCCTGATCGTGCGCGGCATCTTTACGATGCGTCGTGCGGAACTTCACTGGTACTACCAGGAAGGCGCGTCGTGGCTGTTCCCGGATCTTTGGGAGACCTTCCTCGCGCCGATTCCTGTCGAAGAGCGCGGCGACCTGATGGCCGCTTATCGGCGCCGCCTGACCGGCACCGATGAGGCCGCGAAACGGCAAGCGGCCCGCGCGTGGAGTTTGTGGGAGGGCCGCACGATCACGTTGTTGCCCAGTCCTGAACTGGAGCAGCATTTCGGCGACGACGACTACGCGCTCGCTTTCGCGCGGATCGAGAACCACTACTTCGTCAATGACGGCTTCGTCGAGGAAGGCCAACTGATTCGCGACGCGCATCGCCTCGCCGATATCCCTGGTGTGATCGTTCAGGGCCGCTATGACGTGGCCACGCCTGCCCGCACCGCGTGGGATCTCTCCAAGGCCTGGCCAACGGCGAGTTTCCAGATCATTCCGGATGCCGGGCACGCCTTTAACGAACCGGGCATCTTGCAGGCATTGATCGCGGCAACGGACCGGTTCGCAGGCTAGTTGAGCCGGTATCGGCACCTGCTTCAGATGAACGATGTCCGCTGCGTTGGTGCAGCGGACATCGCATACGCGAATCGAAGCGCTTACTTCGCTTGAGCGCGGATTAGCCGAACACCCCACCCGGTGCGAATGGTGCCGTCGCTTTGCTGCAGGCCGGATAGCGCGTCAAGGACGCGTTCACGCAGACGCGCTTTGGCCGGCTCGGATAGACGGTCGATATCATAGGTTTCGGTGAGCGAGTCCCATAGTTCATGGGGAAGCGGCTCCCAAGCCAGATCCAGGTCTTCAAATTGCGGATCCTTAAAATCACGTGCGAGCAGCTCGATCCACCCGGCTTCGGTGCGGGTCCGCGCGTCACCGAACCGAAGCGCCGATGCATCCTCTTTGAGAATCGGCAGCAGTACTTTGAGCAGTACGTCATTCGCCTCGCCGAGCAAAAACGTTCGTCCGATGACGGTCGCGAATTGTCCTTGAGGACGAAGTACGCGCCGGATTTCTGCGATCACCTGCTCGATGTCGTCCATCAGCATCATGGCCATATGCGAAAGCACACAGTCAACGCTGCTGGTCCCGACGGTTAGCGCCTGGGCGCGTTCCTTCAATAGCACGACATCAGCCGGCAACACGGCTCGCGCAACGTCCAGCTCACCTTGGCTCATGTCGACGCCAATCAACTGCAACGAAGGACGTTGCGTATCGGCTAGCAGCTTGAGCAGATGGCCGTCGCCGCAGGCGAGATCGAGCACGGTCATCGGCGCCTGCGAGTCCGGAACGCATGCAGCGAGCGCGGCGTAAGAGGACGCGTATTCGGCAACACTGGAACGGGCGCGAAGCTGGGCAAACGCGGCGCTCGTCGCACCGGGCTGACGCTGATGGAAGTCTTGCAGATACGTTTCGACAGGGGAAAGCGCGGTCATGCGTGGCGACTCCTGATAAATTATGCGTCGTCGATGCAGACGATTCAGCCGGGCGACGTGCGATTATCCGCCGCCAATACCGTCGTGACAATTGTGGTGAGACATGTGAAGCGTTTCCAGGTACGCAGATGGCTTTGTGGGTCGCGACGCCTTTCAGTCATCTGTCGAGACGCGACACATGGTCCTTGACGCGTACGCGGTGAACCAGGAATATCGGTCTGCAGGAGACAACCGGCGTTGTCCTTCTTTGTATGAGAGGTGCGACATGGCTTCCGACCCAACGGTCTTCTATGAAGGCGGCTGCACGTGCCGCGCGGTGCGTTACCGCATGACTTCGAGGCCGATGTTCGTTCACTGTTGCCACTGCCGCTGGTGCCAGCGGGAAACCGGTGCTTCCTTCGCGCTCAACGCCATGATCGAAGCGGATCGGGTGGAGCTATTGAAAGGCGAGGTCGAACGCATCGACACACCGTCGCTTAGCGGCAAGGGGCAGAAGATTTCCCGCTGTCCGACATGCCACGTAGCGCTGTGGAGCAACTACGCCGGGGGCGGCGATGCGGTGCGCTTTGTGCGGGTGGGCACGCTCGATGAACCGGACCGTTTCCCGCCGGATATTCATATCTTCACCGCGTCCAAACAGCCTTGGGTGGTGCTGCCCGAGGGGGCGCCGGCCGTGGAGGAGTATTACAAGGCTTCAGAATATTGGCCGCGGGAAAGTCTTGAGCGGAGGGCTGCGCTGTTGGCGCGGAAGTAGCCCGGGGTTGATATCTCTCGACGAAACGCTTGCGCCCAATGGCTCCGGCGCAAGACTTCCCAGTCCGGCCAAGACCATTCGACCCCCGCTTCGCAGATTGCTAACAACCTGCCGGCTTCACGCTACGCCCTCATTGAAAGCCAATCGATAGCCAGACGCAGCAATCACCCAGTTCGGGTGTCTCCTGACTCAGGTAATACGCCGTCGCGCCGTTAATCACTGACAACCCGCTGTCGCTCCGCATACTCGTCGCGACGCCGGTGTGGTTGAACACTGAGCTTGGCTATGGAGAAAACGGCGTGAACCGACTCAGCTTGAATACCAAACTGTGGCTTGCATTATTGATTACGTGGCTTGGGCTGCTGGGTCTCGGCGGCTGGGCAGCGTGGCAATCGCACATAACGATGCTGTCGGAGCGCAAGGCGGCAGTGCAAAACGTAGTCGAATGTGCGTACGGCATCGTGGCCGACTACGCGAAGCTCGTCGACCAGCATGAACTGACGCTCGACCAGGCCAAGCAACAGGCGATGGTGCGACTGTCGGTGATGCGCTATCCCGGCAATGGCTACATGATTATCACGACGGCGACGCCTGTCGTCATCATGCATCCGACGCTCGCGGATCTGCGCAACAAGGACGTCACGCACTACACGGACACCGACGGCAAGCTACTGTTCGTCGACATGGTCAAGCTCGCGCAGTCGCAAGGACAGGGCTTCGTCGACTATATGGCGAGGCTGCCCGGAAAAAGCGAACACGTGCCGAAAATCAGCTTCGTCAAACGCTTCGAGGCGTGGGACTGGTACCTGATTTCAGGCGTCTATGTGAACGACATCAACGAAGCATTCCGCGCCGATCTGCTGCGCTATCTGATCACCATTCTCGTGACAGGGAGCTTCAGCACAGTCGCGCTCGTGCTGATCATCCGCAACGTGAAACGCAGCCTTGGTGGCGAGCCGGCTTACGCTGCGCGTGTGGCGGAAACCATCGCGGACGGTGATCTGTCGCGTCCTGTTGCGCTAGGTGGCGACGATCAGCAAAGCATGCTGTTCGCGATGCAGCGCATGCAGAGCCGTTTGGCTGACGCGATCCGGCGCATTCGCGGCGGTACTGAGACGATCACTGTCGCGGCAGAGCAGATCGCAGCGGGCAATCTCGATCTGTCGGCGCGTACCGAGGAGCAGGCGTCGTCGCTCGGCGAAACCGCAGCGAGCATGGAGCAACTGACTGCGACCGTGAAGCAGAACGCCGACAACGCATTGCAGGCAAACCAGATGGCGCGCAGCGCGTCGAAGCTCGCGGGCGAAGGCGGCGAGGTCGTCCAGCAGGTGGTCGCGAACATGCAGAACATCGCGGCGAGTTCGGCGCGCGTCGTCGATATCATCGCCGTAATCGAGAGCATCGCGTTTCAGACCAACATTCTTGCGTTGAACGCGGCCGTCGAAGCGGCGCGTGCCGGCGAGGATGGGCGCGGCTTTGCGGTGGTAGCGGGCGAAGTGCGCAATCTCGCGCGCCGCAGTTCGGACGCGGCGAAGGAGATCAAGAGCCTGATCGAGGACTCGGTCGAGCGGGTCGACGACGGTAAGGCGCTGGTCGAAAAAGCGGGTGGCACGATGCATTCGCTCGTTGATGCAGTGAAGCGCGTCACCGACATCATCAGCGAAATCTCGGCGGCCTCCGAGGAACAAAGCCGCGGCATCGAGCAGGTCAACATCGCGATTGCGCAGATGGACGAGACCACGCAGCAAAACGCCGCGATGGTCGAAGAAGCGGCTGCCGCGGCGCAATCCATGCAGGAACAGGCGCAGATGCTACGCGACGTCGTCAACGTGTTCAGGCTGCAAGGCGAGGCTGTCTGACGATGTGCCTGATAGCGATGCGCTTCATGCCTTCTTGCGTACCAGCATGAGACGGTGACCGACTCCTCGGCGTTCGTCTCCCCGAGCGCGACCACATCTCGCTTCTTTATTTAGAAAGTGATTGCGCCACGCTTATGAGGTTTTGCGGTGTCACGCGAATGATGCCGTTCCGTGGGCTATCGATGTCCGCGATAAGCATGAGGGATAGCGATACGACCAATGGCATGACCAGGAGGAGGCGTCGCGTCGCAGTCGCGCTGCGTGATCCGTAGCCAACCAGCACATTGCAGAACAATCCGATCAAGATCAACAATGCCCATGCGGCCGGAGGGATACGGTTCCACAGCGCCGCCTGGGTATATCCCTGCGTGTTGATCACGTCGTTCATTCCCGAGACGGCCAACGCGGTGACGGGGTTCGGTTGCGCGGTCGCTCCGGTTCTTACGACACCCCACATGTCCGTTTGAAGTTGGGCCGTGGTTGCATTGATTGCGGTAAGCCGCACCGGGTCGCGAACCTGATAGAACTGAATGCGCTGGTTCAGATATTGCTCGAGGAGCGGTCGTAGGCTTTTTGCTGCGTCGCCAGGCAGGAGCTCCACTCTGACGAATTCCGTCCCGATCGCGTTAGCTTCCTCTTCTTCGTAGTTCTTGCGCTGGTCATAGCGCCCCACCGCCATGGAAAGGCTGAAACCGATGACAAGCGCCAGCAGTGTCAACGTCGCGGACTGGACTATGCCGAAGTCTTCGCGGGCATCGCTGGCGAGCGGTTTGCTGCGTCTCAGTATGGCGGCGCCGAACCATGCGGCTAACGACATAAGGACCATCGAGACCAGGAGGAGGGTTATGGAGTGAGTGACGAGTTGTTCCATTCTTGAAGGCCCCTGCAGGCTGAATGACTTTGGTCTATGCCTGTTCACGCCAGATGCTGCACGTGTTCGGCATCGCGAGTGACGTATGGTTAACAGACCACTGTGATGGCCCGGGATTGTAAGCCGGGATCCTCTGCCATATTGCGTCTTCGCGTTCAAAACCTATTTTGCTTAACTATAGTGTGGAATATCAACCCAACGGTGTGCAAAAGGAGCCTGCCATGAGCGACGCATTCCCTCGTCCGTCACTGGGCGCCGCGGTGTATTACCTCGACCCGTTTGCTGCGCTGGATTGGCTTGAAAAAGCCTTCGGCTTCAAGCGCCAGTTTGTCGTCACGGACAGCGACGGCCAGCTTGCCCATTCGGAAATGCGCTTCGGCAACGGCTATCTCATGGTCTGCCGTGCATGGGCCGAAGACATGGCGAGTCCGCAGTCGATCGGCGGCAAGAACACGCAGTCGGTACACGTACAACTGGACGACGGTATCGACGCGCATTGCGAGCGCGCCCGCGCTGCCGGCGCGGTGATCACGCGTGAACCGGCGGACCAGTTCTATGGCGACCGCGTCTACGTCGCGCGTGATCCCGAGGGACACGCCTGGAGTTTCGGCCAGACTGTGCGCGAGGTGTCACGCGAAGAGGCCGAGCAACTCACCGGCCTGAAGATCGACGGATGGGTGTGAGCTGACGGCGCTACCCGCTAGCGTGTCGTTGAACCGAACCTTGGCCGCACTCGCTGACCCGAGCCCGCGCCAGGTGGTCGATTTGCTCTGCCGGCGGCCGATGCGCGCAGGCTTTAGCTACCGGCAGGAAACAGTGCATCTCTGTAGCGTAGCGAATCCGCTACGCGCATAAGGGGATAATTGTCGTCCGCCGCGTGGGTTGCGGTTTCATGCCCGTTTTGACTTGCCATGTACAAAAAAGGCGTTGCCTTAGAAATTCAGTTTGCTCCCGAACGACTCAACGACGGTGCAGGCGATCCCTACTGGATCGACTTGACGCGTGAAGAAGCGCAAGCGCTTCTCCAAACGCTGCAGACGCAGTTAGCCGCAAGCAGTGTGGGTACGGCGGCGCCGCTTGTCGTGAGTCTTGATGAGACGAAGTCTTCGAGCCGCTCGCTGTCCGCGGGCGTTGGTTCATCCGCCGGTGTGCATGACGCCCCAGCCGCCGACGAATTCAAGCAATGGGTCTGCGTCATTTGCGGGTGGATCTACGACGAGGCGGCCGGTTTGCCTGAAGAGGGGATTGCTGCGGGAACGCGCTGGATCGACGTGCCGACTGATTGGCGTTGTCCGCTGTGCGATGTGGGCAAAGAAGATTTCGCCATGGTCGATTTTTGACGGAGGCGCTTTCTTGCTGGCGAGCATTCTCGCTAACGGTGAACGGTTGGCCGCGATGGAGTAGGGGCAAGCGGCTGAGAAAGAAAACACCTGCCCCGGCGGTAAATTGCGCGTCCGCATGACGCCCCGAACCCGGCCGCCGGATCAGTTCCCCAGCGCCGCCAACTGCCTCAAGCGCCGCGCCAGCGCCTTCGACACCACCTGCGATTCCGCGCCGCTGCCTATGCCGCGGGCGGCTTCGCTCTCGCGCAGGAATGCAGCGGTTTCCTCGGCGACGATTTCACGTTCGTTGTCCGACGTAATCATGTGATACGAGTCGTCGAGATAGATCGTACGCAGAAACGGCGAGGCTATCTTGGCCGCGACGTAATGCGCATTGCGTGGGTTGGCCGTTTCATCGTCGATGGCGTGAATGATCAGGCAGTCGGTCGAGATTTCCGCGAGGCTTGCCCGTACGCGTTTAGCGAGGCGGCTCGCCTCACGCAGCGCGGGCAGCGAGATGGTCGACGGCCCCACCTCGCTAATGCCGTTGCGCTGCATGGCGCGTGCGATCTTCGCGCGCAATGCCTCGTTGCGCAGGCCGAACGGCGAGGCTTCGCGATAGCGCCAACGACTGCGCATCGGTGTGTAGTAGGCCCAACCCAGCAAAAACCGATACCACGGAATCGCCCAGCCATCGTAGGAGAGGGTGACCGAAAGCAACACCACCGCGTGGGCATGCGGCCGCTTGCTGACCACGGCCAGCGCCAGCGCGGCGCCGATCGACAAGCCGCATACCGACACGCGCGCATAGCGTTCGGCCAGCGCATCGAATTCGCGCAGCGCGGCGTCGATCCATGCCTGCATGTCGCGCTCGGCCGACCCCGCGCTATAGCCGTCCAGCACCGGCGCGAAAGTGGTAAATCCTTCGTTGTTCAAATGACGCGCCAGAAAGCGCATTTCGAGCGGCGAACTCGACAGGCCGTGCAGCATGAGCACGGCGTGCTCACCGCCTTCCTGCAATATGTGTTTGGCTCGCTCCAACGCTCAATCCTCGATTCGCAGCACCAGGAAGTCCCCGGCATGCGTCGTAAACCGCTCGCCGACGCAGTCGACTGGCTTGTAGGTGTGATCCCCGCTCTTGATGCGCAAGCGGTGACTGCCCGGTGTCAGCGTGTTTTGCAAACGCGCGATATCCGCCGGGTGGACCGCCGAGAAACGGCTGCCGGGGGCCGAGGTGTGCGGCAGCATGTGCGCGGCGCCGCTCGCGAGAGCCACATCGGCGCGTAGCGAGGCTTTGCGGTCGAGCGCCTGAATCAGAATGATGGTGTCGTGATAGTGCGGCAGATGGCGCAACAGACGATGCGTTTCGTCGATCGTGCGCCGCCGCAGCGCGCGGTTATTGTCGGCGCGCAGCAGCATTTCGTAGCGCGATTTCGCGACCGACGCGAACAGTTCGGCGCGAAACTGCGCGCGACGCAGGCGCTCGATCAGGCAGATCACGATGAGCGTCACCGACGGGTATGAGATGACGAGTGTCAGGTCGGCGCGATCGAACACCGTAAAGTTGGCGTAGGGCGGCACGAACAGGTAGTCGGCAATGACGAGCCCCACGAGCATGACCGTCAGGGCCGGTCCCAGTCCAAAAAGGTACTCGATGAGCGCGGCGGCGACGCAAAAGAACGCCCCAGGCATCGCCGGACCGATGAAGGGACTGAGTAACAGACGTACCCCGCTTGCCACCACCAGGGCCAGTAGCGCGGCGAGCCAGGCTCGGGAACCGCGTGGCGCCCATCGTTTGGCGTTTTGAATTTTCACAGCACTGCGTGCTTCATGCACGCTTCATTTAGAGATTGGGCGCCAATGGTATCGCATTCGACGCCCCGCGGGACCGGTTCTCCTGGCGCCCGTCTCAAGAAAACGCCGCGCTTGGCGCCTGGTTTGTGCGTCTCGCCCAAGAGGGGCGCCGCACAGCGGCAGGTTTGGGGGTATTCACCAACCTTCGCGCTGCGGCACCGCTCAGAACGTATAAGTCAGGGCCAAGGTGTCCGTATTCTGCTGAACCCGTCGCGTGATCGGACTCGAGGCGGAGTTGCCGTACAGGCGGGCAAATTTCATCTGAACGGTGGCGGTCAACGATTTGGTGATCAGATAGTCCGCTTCGACCGTGATGTATCCAGTGGCGGCGCCGCCGTGCGCGTCGTACACGGGCAAGCCGGACGCCGCGCTCTGGCTGGGCGTGATGCCGAACCAGGTTTGCTGGTAAGTCGCGTTGGTCCACGTGACGCCAGGCCCAGCGGTCAGATACAGCTTCTTGCCGATCGGCAGGGTGGCGGTGGCATTGGCGTCGACCACCAGTCCTTCGCGGTTGCCGCCAATATCCTGGGCCGCCGAGGTCGACAACGTGAACGCCGATAGCGTGTAGTCGAGGAAGAGCTTGGCCCGCGGCGTAGCCGGTACATTTTGCAGCCCGCGCAACCGGATGTCGTCGCTGGTTTTGCGTTCGGTGAAATCGTATTGAAGCGCGAGCCCCGCGCTCCAGTTGGCGTTGTTGACGAAATACACGCCCAGCAGCATGTCTTCTTTGGCGAACAGGCGGTTCTTGTATTCGATGTCGAACGCTGGAAAGGGCCTGAGCCGCATGAAATTTGCGCCGGGATACGCCGGCCCCCACTGTACTTCGGGTCCAATGGTCACTGTCCAGTCCGGGGTCGGCGCGGCGTTGGCCGTGGCCTGCTGCGCGAAGCTAGCTATGGGCGCCAGCAAGCCGGCAAGCGCCATCAGGCTGGCGCCGAGTTGGGGTGACGAAAACATATTGCCGGTTCGAAGAGGGGGGAACGGGGAGGCGGGACGCCGCGGACTGCCGTTTGGGTCCGCTGGGTCGGCCTCCGGGGTTGGCCTTGTTATGTAGCCCGGAAGATTCCGGGCGCGCGTGATTATGAGGCATACGGAGCGTTCCCGCACCTCTTGCCGAAACAAACGTTTGCCGGGCAGGCATGCAAAAGGCCGCGCAAAGCGCGGCCTGTCCTGCACTGCTGGTGCGGTGCGCCTAGAACTGGTGACGCAAGCCAGCCGTCACGGCAACCTGCGTGCCGGTTGCCGAGGGCGACAACGTGTTGATCGTTGCGTCACCCAGCACTGAGCCGGTCGCCGCGCCGTGGACATGCTGATACACGCCTTCGATGTAGACATCGGTCCGCTTGCTCAGCGTGTAGTCGGTCTGCAGCGTGAACTGATTCCATTCCGGCGAGGCGTTGGCGCCGCCGTTGCCATACGAGCCGTTAGTGAAAGTGTAGGCACCGGCAAGGCTCAGGCTCGGCGTGAGCGAATATCGCGCATTTACTTCATAGTTGTCGAGCCGCAGGCCGCCGCCCAAGGTAGCGTAACCGTCGCCACCGGCAAATACACTCGAGATGTTGTCGATCTGCGAGTGTGTCCACAGCAGGCCCACCGTAGCCGGGCCGAACGTGTAGTTGCCACCTGTGCCCCAGATACGCTGGCGTTGCGCGACAAAATCCGCGCTGCCGTCGTTGAGCGCGACCGCGCCGTTCTGATTCGTGCCGCTGACGCCGCCGCCGGCGTTGTTGAGCTGGAGGTAGCCCGCGGCCAGGTTCAGCGGGCCGTGCGCATAGGTTGCGCCAAATCCGTAGGCGCGGTTGTTCGCAAAGCCGCCGGCCTTGTTGCTGAAGGCGTACATGCCTTCAACGGTGAAGCCGCCGTAGGTGTTGCTCGTGTACTTCACCGCGTTGTTGATGCTCATCGAGTCCGCGGAGAGGTTATCGTTATTGAACGGATGCGCGGAGAGATTGCCGCCGTAGCCGTTGCCGGCGGCCGAGATCGGGCCCAGCACGTCGTTGACGGTATCGAACTGGCGGCCGAGCAGCACGGTGCCGAACTGGTCGCTCTGCACACCGACATAAGCCTGTTCGCCGAACGCATCGCCGGCGTTATAGAGGCTGCCGTTATTCAGGTTAAAACCGTTTTCCAGTTTGAAGATCGCGTGCAAGCCGCCGCCGAGGTCTTCCGAACCCTTCAGGCCATACACCGTGTTTTCGGTGGCGGCGCTGGTTTCCTGCCAACTGCTGTGGCCGCCCTGGTTGTTTGCGTAGATCAGGCCGGTATCGATCACGCCATACAGGGTGACGCTGCTTTGCGCGTGTGCGGACAACGCGAATGCCCCTGGCAGCACAAGTGCCAGTAACGACTTCTTCATGCTTTTAAGCTCCATGACGTAGCGGGGACTGCGAGAGTCAATCTCTCCAGGCGGCAATGCGTTCGCATATGCCATTCGGTTGAGTTATAAGAACCGCGATGCTACGGTCTTCGAGGTAAAAAGGTTATATAAAGTGAATAGCGAGAGAATTTGACCAGGCCGGGCGGCTATTGGTGACGCTGGCACAACGATGTGTTCTCTTTGGATGCGCTATTCAGCGGGCATCCCCCCTCCTAGAATCGGTCCTTCAGTCCTGTTCGTCTCATGTGTGGACGAACTGCCCTCAAGCCGCCAGCCGAAATGACGATGACGACAGTTCCTCCGCTCCAGCAGCGATACAGCGCGACCGCGATGAGCCTGCATTGGCTGATTGCATTGATGATCGTGGCGGGTTTTTATCTCGGCTGGATCATGACCGACATTCCCGGTTTTACGCCCACCAAGCTCAAGTACTTTTCATGGCATAAATGGATTGGCGTGACCGTTTTCGCACTGGCCGTCATTCGCCTGGCATGGCGCCTGACGCACCGGGCGCCGGCCCTGCCGTCCGGCATGGCGTCGTTGCAGAAGCTGGCGGCCGAAGCCGTGCATGTGATCCTGTACCTGCTGATGTTCGCGATTCCGATCTCCGGCTATCTCTACAGTTCGGCGGCCGGCATCCAGGTGGTGTATCTGGGCATCGTGCCGCTGCCTACGTTGATCGGCCCCGACACCACCCTCAAGGTGCTGCTGAAAACCATCCACATCTGGCTGAACTACAGCTTGCTCGCGCTGGTAGCCGCGCACGTGCTGGCGGCGCTCAAGCATCACTTCGTCGATCGTGATGGCTTGCTGGCCCGCATGATTCCCTTTCTCAAGTAGCCCCAGGCTTACCGCAGACATCAACAACGATATGAAAACCTCTCTCCGACAATGGATCGTGGCCGTCACGGCGTGTTCCTCGCTGTTTTTCGGCGTCGCGCATGCGCAGGTCGATACCGCTAAAAGCAAGGTGACCGCCACCTCGAAGCAGATGAACGTGCCTGTCGAAGGCACCTTCAAGAAATTCACGGCGCAGCTCGATTTCGATCCGGCCAAGCCGGCCGCCGGCAGCGCAAAGCTGTCCATCGACACCGCGAGCTACGACCTCGGCGACGAAAGCTATAACGACCAGGTGCGCGGCAAAGACTGGTTCAACACCATGCAATATCCGAACGCGACCTTCGTTTCGAGCGCCATTGCACCCGCCGGCGGCAACCAGTTCAAGGTCAGCGGCACGCTGACCATCAAGGGCAAGTCGGAGACCGTCACAGTGCCGGTCACTGTCGCCCAGCAAGGCACGACGCAAACTTTCGACGGCACCTTGCCGATCAAACGCAGCCAGTTCGATATCGGCACGGGCGAATGGAAGGACACCTCAGTAGTCGCCGACGAAGTACTCATCAAGTTTCACATCGTGGCAGCCAAGAAGTAAGCCGCACACTAACCTGGAGAATCACCTTGAAGAAGCAACTTTTGGCCGTAGCAGTCGCCGCGCTGGCAGCCGGTGCATCGTTTAGCGCAGTCGCCGCTGAAACTACCTATATGCTCGATCCGACGCATACGTCGCCGAGCTTCGAAGCCGACCACTTCGGTGGCGTTTCGATCTGGCGCGGCAAATTCACGAAAGCCACCGGCTCGGTGACGATCGATCGCGAAGCGAAGACCGGTACGCTCGAAGCCACCATCGACATGACTTCGGTGGACATCGGCAACGACAAGCTGGACGAAGAGCTGAAGGGCACGAAATTCTTCGACGCCACGCAATTCCCGACCGCCGTCTACAAGGGCACGTCGATGAAGTTCAAGGGCGACGTGCCGGTCGAAGTGATCGGCGAGCTGACCATGCACGGCGTGACGAAGCCGCTGAACCTGAAGATCGAATCGTTCAAGTGCTTCCAGAACCCGATGCTCAAGCGCGAAGTGTGCGGCACGGAATCGACGGCGACGTTCGACCGCTCGGACTTCGGCGTCGACTTCGGCAAGACGTATGGCTTCAAGATGGCAACCGTCCTGCACATCCAGGCGGAAGGCGTGAAGCAGTAAGAGAGGATTGCCCCGCTACGCGATGGCGGGTTTCCTGCTAATGAAAATGCCCCGGGCTATTCAGGCCGGGGCATTTTCACATGGGGCTGGCGGTGTGTTCGCATCAACGTACGGGGCACGGTACTGCGCCGCAAGCCGCGCGTCGTCCGGTTAAGCCTTGCTGCCGGACGGCTTGCCATCATGCGGACCCATCGGACGCGCTGGCCAGTCGACCCAGCGATCCGGACGAGTGGCTTCGTGGGCCTCGTTCATCGGATAGCGAATCCGGTTCTCTGCTTTTTCGGTTTCTCCGATCACCAGCAACCGCACATCCTGATCTGTATTGTTGATGAAGGTATGGCAAATCCCCGTACCCGCCGGAAACGCTACCGAGTCGCCCGGCTTCAGCGGATGCAGATAGCCGTCGATCCATACATCGGGCGTGCCTTCGATCACAAACACGAATTCTTCTTCCGCGCTCTCTGCATGCGGGTAAGAGGTGCGGCGCCCAGGCGGCAAACGACAGTGGTGAATGCCGATGCGCTGAAGCCCGAGCTTGCGGGCAAGCGGCGCTCCAATGTCGTGCAGCTCGGTGCTGCCTTCGTAGTGGGAGTCGTCGGGACCTTCCAGTTCGGTCCAGTGGCGGATGAACCCGGGGCGTTCCATTGAAGTCTCCTTGCCTTGAACAGGCCTGCCTTGCAGGTTCGCCGCGTGTGGTCCGGCTGCACCAGCTTGGATGACGCGGCGTGAGCGACAATCTTACTGCAGCAGCGCGCGCACGTCGTCCAGCAATTTGCCGATCTCCGCCTCGGTGGTCAGATAGCTGACGGAAGCGCGGGCGATCTGGGTGAGGCCTCGGGCATTCATGTCGAACGGGGTATAGGCGATCCCGTTGACGCCGATCGTCACGCCTCGCGCTGCCAGTGCGCGCTGCACCGTTGCGGCGTCGTGGCCCGCCACGTTGAAGGCCACCAGTCCAGAGCGTTCGCGTCCCTGATCGAGTACGGTCACGCCGTCTATCTGCGCCAATTCGGCGCGCAGCGTCTGCGCCAGGATATCGATGCGCTCACGGATGTTTTCGACGCCGATTTCCAACGCCTCCTGCAATGCATTGGCCAAACCGCACGACAACGCCGGTGCGACCTCCGCAGATTCGAGGCGTGCCGCGTCGGCCCGCAAAGCGGGCTCGCCGTTGGCGCCGAGCGGTGCCGTGCGGGTGTCGACGAACGCCGGTGTCAGGCGCTCCAGAAATGCCTGCCGCACATACAGCAGCCCCGTGCCGCGCGGGCCGCGCAAGGCCTTGCGGCCCGCGCCGGTCAAGACGTCGCAGCCGAGCTCGGTCACGTCCACCGGCATTTGCCCGACCGCTTGCGCGGCGTCGATGAAATACGCGATGCCATGGCGGCGCGCGATCCGCCCGATCGCCGCGGCCGGATTGATGAGGCCGCCGTTGGCCGGCATCCAGGTCAGCACGATCAGGCGTACCCGCTCGTCGAGCATTGCCTCAAGCGCTTCTGGGTCGGCCGCGCCGCTGCTATCGGAGGGAATCGTTTCGATGGATGCCCCCGCGCGCTGCGCCGTCAGGCGCATGGTGGCCAGGTTGCCGCCCCACTCGTGACGCGCAACGAGGATGCGATCGCCGGGCTGCCATGCGCCCAGCGCGGCGAATGCGCTGCCCCAGGCTTGGGAGTTGCCGGTCGTCACGGCGATCTCCGTGGGTTGGGCATTGAACAGTCGCGCGGCAAGCGTGCGCGCGCTTTCCGTTTGCTCGCGTGCCGCCACACCGGCTTCCATGGGGCCCATGATGGCTTCACGCCACAGATGAGCGCGGATTGCTTCCAGTGTCGCTGCGGACGGCAGCGAGGCGCCGGCGTGATTGAAATGCGTGATGTGCTGCGTGCCCGGTGTCTGGGCGCGCAGCGCTTGCACGGCGGCATCGGTAAGCGGGACTGGCATGGATGGGGGCTCCAGTGATGCAGCGACGGTTCGGAACTACGTTTCAGTTTCAGGACTGCGTGAGCGAGACTACCGCTTCGACTTCCACGGCGACGCCCGAGGGCAACGACGCGACGCCGACCGCTGCACGCGCATGGCGGCCGGCGTCGCCGAATACCTGCACCATCAGATCCGAGGCGCCATTTGCAATTGCGCTCTGACGGTTGAACTCCGGCGTGCTGGCGACGAAGACGCCCAGGCGCACGATGCGCGCCACACGCTCGAGCCGGTCGCCGGTGGCGGCGGCGATCTGCGCCAGGATGCCGAGCGCGGCGAGCCGTGCGGCCTGCACGCCATCCTCGTCGGAGATAGTTTCGCCAAGCCGGCCGACGTAGGCGGGCTGGCCGCCCTTGCGTGAGATCTGACCGGAAATATAAAGCAGCGAGCCGTCCTGCACGAACGGGACGTAGTTGGCGGCAGGAGCGGCAGCGGATTCGAGCGTGATGCCGAGTGCGGCCAGGTGGGTGGTAAGCGAGACGGTCATGTCGGGTAGTCCTCACGAAACAGGTGGATAGGCGTACCATCCTATGGCGGCGGCCGGTTGCTGACCAATGAATTCTTGCCCGCTACGCATGAGTCAAACTAATGCATTCAATCGAGCGAATCTGCCGCGGCGGTCCGCATCAGCCAGTCGCGGAAGGCTGCTACGGCCTCGCTTTCTCCCGCTGCTGCGCGGGGCGTGACGAGCCACCAGCCGATGCGCGGATCGTCCAGCACCGCATCGGGCACCGCCTGCACGAGCGCGCCGCTCGCCAGTTGCGGCGCGATCAGACGGTGACGGCCCATGGCGATGCCTTGCCCCGCAAGCGCCGCTTCAACGACGATGTTGTAGTCATGCAGATGCACCGTCTGCGCGTGTTGCAGGTCCACGTGAAAGCGCGTCGCCCAAGCCTGCCACTCAAAGGGCAGTTTAGCGTGCGACGCGAGCAGCGGATAGCGCAGCAAATCCTGCGGCTTGCGTGGCCGCCGCGAACCGCCGAGCAGCGCGGGCGAGCAGACCACCGCGAGCCGCTCAGGCATGAGCTTGCGGGCACGTACGCCGGCCCAGCCGCCGCGGCCGTAGCGGATCGCCATGTCCACTTCTCCGCCGGGAACATCGGCAAGCGCGATGTCGGGCCGCAGTTGCAGTTCGATCTCCGGATGCGCGGCAGAAAACGCCTGCAGGCGAGGCGCAAGCCAGCGTGTGGCGAACGAGGCCAATAGTCCGAGCGTTAGCTTGATCCGTTGCGCAGCGGGTGCGCGCGTTTCCTCGGTGCCGGCGCGCAGCAGTTCGAACGCCGCGTGCACTTTTGCAAAGTAAGCCTGCCCGGCGGTGGTCAGCGCAACGGCACGCGTGCGCCGTTCGAACAGCGCAACGCCCAGTTCGCTCTCCAGTTTCTGAATGTGGTGGCTGACGGCGCTTTGCGTGACGAACAGTTCTTGCGCCGCCAGGCTGAAACTCAGATGCCGCGCGGCGGCTTCGAAGGCGCGCAGGGAGATGAGGGGCGGCAAGGGGCGCGTGGCACGCATGGGGCTCGAACGAGGACTTGGGGAGTCCGTCATGCTACGCCTGGTTGCGGGAAGCGGGCAAGGCAGGCACAGGTCGTATCACTGCGCCGGCACGTTTTCCCGGAAACGCAGCACCATTTTGCAGCCTGGATGGTTGTCGTGGATCTCTACGTCGGCGTTGTGGACTCGCGCAATGGCTGCTACCAGACTCAAGCCGAGACCGTGGCCTGCAGGGGCATGCGTTGGCTGGCTCGGACTGCGGTAAAACGGCCGCAAGACTGCCTCGCGCTCGGCGACCTCGATGCCGGGTCCTGAATCCGCGACATGCAGGATGGGGTCGCCCGCATCGACGCAAACTTCGACCGCAATCGCGCCGCCGCTGGGAGTAAATTTCAGCGCGTTATCGAGCAGATTTTCGATTGCGCCGAACAGCAGATCGACATCGCCCCTGACGTGAACGGGCGCAGGGGTATGCACCGAGACCTTCAGACCACGGTCGTCGGCGACCGGTTCATAGAGATCGACCACGTCGCGCACCACGGTGCCCAACGACACATCTGCGAAGCTCGCCCGTCTGCCGTCGGCTTCGATCTCCGCGATTCTGAGCAACGCGGTGAAGCGCGTGAGCACGACGTCGGACTGCACGATTGCCGCATCGACAGCACTCTCGTAGTCGTCAACGGTGTTCGAACGCCTGCGCGCACGTTCCAGCCCTGCGCGCAGATGCGTCATCGGCGTGCGCAGGTCGTGCGCGATGCCTGCGCATACGCCCCGGACTTCAGCAACGAGCCGCTCGATCTCGTCGAGCATCGTGTTGACGATCTCAGCCAGACGATCCAGATCGTGATCCGTGCCGCGGGTCGGCAAACGCCGGCTCAGTTGTCCCGCCATGATCTCGCGCCCCGTCAGGCTGATCGCCCTGATGCGGCGATTGGACATGGCATTGAGGGCTGCTCCGCAAGCTACGGCGAGGATGATCGTTAGCGTCAGACCGACGCAGAGCATCTTCACCAGCGTGTGGTCGAAAAGAATGATTTCATCTATGGAGTGACCGACGACGATGCGCAGACCGCTTTGGGTCGGCACGATGATGCCGCGATAATGCGCATCCACTATGCGGAGGCCGTCGCGCACGGGCTGTACGTAGTTGAATGGCTTGCGGTTCTGGGCGAGCGGCAGCACGAGGATGTTTCCGGCAAGCCACGTGCCGTCGGTGTCGAATACGCCATAGGGACGGGTGCTCGCGACGTCGCGGCGGCTCAACGCCGTGATTTCGGCAATCGCCTCGTCGCGCCCAATCGAATGGAATTCGGCCACCTCCCCAAGCAGACGCTCATCCACTTCATGCAGCAGGTAACCGTGGGTTCCGCGGTAAAGCATCGCGAACAGGATGATCGCCGAGGTGACGAACACCACGAGCAGCGAGGTGACGCTGCTCAGGTGCATGCGCGGCCGGCGCTTATTCGCCGGCATGGAGTATATAGCCGACATTGCGAACGGTGTGGATCATCACCGACAGTCGTCCGTTCAGACTGATCTTGCGGCGTAGCTGGCCGATATGCATGTCGATGACGTTGGTTTGCGCGTTGAAATGGTAGTTCCACACGGACTCGAACAGCATCGCGCGCGTGACCGGTTGCCCGGCGTGACGCATCATGTATTCGAGCAACTGGTACTCGCGCGGCTTGAGCTCGATCATTTCGCCGGCGCGCTCCACCAGATGCGTGCTCATATCGAGGATGAGGTCGCCGACGCTCAGTGCCGAGGCTTCCGTGGGCGACGAACGGCGCCGCAGCAGGGCGTTCAGGCGCGCGGTGAGTTCAAGGCTGTCGAAGGGTTTGGTGAGATAGTCGTCACCGCCGGCGCGTAGTCCTCGTACCCGTTCGTCGACTGCCGACAGGGCGCTCAGGATTAGCACAGGTGTTTCCTTGCCGACGTTGCGCAAGGTGGACAGGATCGACAAACCGTCGACATCGGGCAGCATGCGGTCGAGCACGACCGCATCGAATTCGCTGTCCAGCGCACGCAGCAGGCCGGTGTGCCCGCTCGACACGCTATCGACCGTAAAGCCGTAGTCCTCGAGTGCTGCGGCGACTTCGAGCCGCACGTGATCGTCGTCTTCGACGACCAGGATGCGAGGCCTGCGCCCTGTCAGGCAGGCGACCGATGCTTCACTTTGCAAGAGGAGGTTTTCCGTTTGATCCAGCGAATGGGTTGGGCGGCGCCGCGGCGTCCGAATCGCCTGGCGTGGCGATTGGGGGACGCCCGAGCGCGGGCCGCCCTGCCTGGCCGCGTAGCGTGCCATGCATATGTGGCTCTTTCGTGACACTGCTGCCCAGCAGTGGCGCGCGCGGCGCTCTCTAGTTGAGTGCGAGTGCTGCACGTAGTTCGACTCGGGCTTCAGCTAGCGCTTGCTGAAACGCAGGATTGGCCATCAGCGCTGCAGCCACAAGCGTGCCGTCGATCCGGCCTGCTTCGACGTCGCTCGGATAGTGCACGCCGTCGACCACCCGGTTCTCGCCGAATTCACGGGCGCGCACGAACAACGCATCGCGCTTCTCGGGGACCATTTGCGCGAGCAGGATCGCGCTCATATAGCCGAACGTCGCATGACCGCTCGGGTAAGAGTCGTAAGCGCCCTTCGGGTTGGTCGATATCGTTGGATGCACCTCGCTGCTTGCCACGAAAGGCCGTGCCCGTGAGAAATAACGCTTGCCGCTTTTCGCGATCGTCGCGGCGTCGTGTTGTGCGGCGAGAAACAGCGCGGTGGTCTTCGGCAGATTCGCTTCATTGAAGGCCGGACCTAGCACGTCAGCAAAACGGAACACGGAGATGTCGACGTCGGCCTGGGCTCGCGCGACCTGTTCGGCAGTGCGGGTGCGCTGCACCTCGAGTACCGCTGCGAGATCGGCCTGCTCGCGCGCCGATCCCGGAGGCGGCGGTGGCGCGAGCAGTTTGCCGAGATCGATCTGCTGCGCGTCCAGATAGCTGGTGCTTTGTGCTTGAACATACGGGCTTGCCGTGCCCGCTGCGATCAACAAGGCAACGACAAGTGACAAAGAAGGGAGAGGTTTCATGGTGCCCGGGAAGAGAGGATGGCGTGCTTCGACGTGGCGGCGTTAGACATCTGCGCGCAGGCCACGTGAGCGGTTCACAGCCACGTGCGATTCGCGGCTGAGGCTGCTGATCCTAGTGCGCACAGATGAATGACCGGTGTCCAGAAACTTACAAACTTAAGCGCACTTCGCCTCGCAGCCTCGCACTGCATCGTTTGTCGGGTATCCGTAATAAGAACTTTAAGTTCGTAAGATACCCATCACTCGTCATTAACGCGCCGTCGATAACATCGCGCCTTGTCTGACTCAATGCCCCACGGCTACATTCAAAACAAGGATGCATGAACCATGCAACGCGTACGTTCAAAGTTTCATAAGAAGCCGCTGACGCAGTTCGTTCTCGCCTCATTCTGCGTGGCCGCAACACAGGCCGCTCATGCCCAGGCCTCCGGCGATCTCGGCTCTGTTCAAAGCACGGCCGTTTCGTCTTCGGACACGAGCACCAAATCGAACAAAAACGCCGAGTCGGCACCGGCTCAAGCCCCTTCGCAGGGCTCGCTCACAGCCAGCGAGCCGAAATCGGTGATCAGCCGGCATTACATCGAGAACAGCACGGCGCCGACCTCGAACTACAGCGACATCGTGCAGATCGCTCCGAGCGTGTCGAATATCGATCCGAACGGCTCGGGTTTGATGGAGTCGCAAAGTCTTTCCATTCGCGGATTCCAGGACGGTCAGTACAACGTGACATTCGACGGCATTCCGTTTGGCGACTCCAACGACTTCACGCATCACTCGACTTCGTTCTTCTCGAACCAGGTCATCGGCAACATTAACATCGACCGGGGTCCGGGCGACGCCTCGCAGATCGGCTTTGCGACGTTCGGCGGCACCATCGGCATCGAATCTAAGGACCCTTCGCTCACGCCGTCGTTTTCCGTCCTTGGGTCATATGGAAGCTGGAACACCTGGCTGACGGGTGCGGAGTTGAACACAGGCGACATGCAGCAATGGGGCGATGCGCGCGTCATGGTCGGCTATACGCAGACCGGTAGCGACGGCTACCTGACGGACGCGGCACAGCGCCGCCAGAACGTCTACTTCAAGCTGGAAAAGCCGATCGGCGACGATACGTTGATTACGGTCTTTGCCACCTACAACAAGATCCACCAGAACGTGCCGCTCGGCTCGACCGCCGCGCAGATTCAGGCCTATGGCCCGAACTTCAGTCTGAACAGCGACCCGACCAGCCAGGCCTATTCCGGCTACAACGTCGACCTGATCAACACCGACTTTGAATACATCAACGTTCAAACCAAGGTGGCTCAATGGGTCATCAATAACAAGCTTTATACGTACGGCTACTATCACAACGGCTTTAACGGAATGGATCCGAACGGCGAGACGCCGAACGGCACAAGCCTTGGTGCGAACGACGTGCCGGGTCAGGAGATGAACAACAACTATCGCGCGTGGGGCGACGTTCTCACCGCTGAGCGCAAGATTGGTCCGGGCACATTGCAGATGGGCGCGTGGATCACGCATCAGTCCAACTTCCGCAACAACTTCAATGTCGACGACTCGTTGAATTTCGCTTTCCTGTCGCAGAACTTCACGATGAACGACACGCTGCTGACGTTCGAGCCGTACCTGCAATACGCGCTGCAACTGCCTTATGGGCTGACGGTGACGCCGGGTGTGAAGTATGTGTCGTTCAATCGCCAGATCGATTCGCCGATGAACCAGAAGTCAGGCGATCCGGTCGACTATGGTCATACGTGGACGAAGGTGCTGCCGTCGCTCACGGTTCACGAACAGATCGCTTCGAACTGGAGCGCTTATATCCAGTACGCGCAGGGTTTTCTGGCGCCCAATCTGAATGTGTTCTACGTACAGAACCCGTCGGTTTCGGGCCAGCCGGATCCGGAGCAAACGGATAACTATCAGATCGGCACGACCTACAAGACCAATCGTTTGACGGTTTCCGCGGACCTGTACTACATCAACTTCCGCAACGCTGTGACGAGCCGCACGGTGGGCGACAACGTGATCTTCACGAATGCCGGCGGTGCGGTGTACAAGGGCTTCGAATCCGAAGCAACCTTGTCGCTCGGCTACGGCTTCAGTCTTTACGGCAATCTGACGTTCAATTCGGCCAAGCAGAAGAGCACCGGCGACTGGATGCCGAACGCGCCCCAGCAAACCGCCGCAGCCGGTGTGCTCTACGAGCACGGCCCGCTCAACGGCTCGCTGATCACGAAGTTTGTGGGCCATCAGTTCGGCGATACCGGCGACACCCAGCCGATTGGCGGCTTCACGGTGACCAATTTCTCGGCCGCCTACACGATCAAGAACCTCACCCCGTGGACGCATAGCACGCGCATCGGCTTCCAGATCGACAACCTGTTCAACCGCACCAGTATCGATGCGCTGGCGGGCTACACCGCCGCCGACAACACACCGCTGTACTGGACCATCCCGGGCCGTGCGTTCATCGGCACCTTGTCCACCGACTTCTAACAGGAGCTTTACCCATGACTGTCGATACTCTGCTGCACCTCGCGAACAATTCGGGCGGTGTCCTGTATGTGATTGCCGCGATGCTGTTCGTCGCCTTGACGATCATCATCGAGCGCTGCTGGTTTCTGCAGCGCGCCGCCAGCAGCAGCCGCGCGGCGCTCGAGCAACTCGACAGACTCGACCAGTTCAATGCGACGACGCTTGCCGCATGTGCTGAGCAGTTTCGCTCGCTGCCCACCGCCACGCTGTTCGTCACCGCCGGCCGTCTTGCCGGACAGTCGTCGCGCGAAGAACTGGGGGCTTGCCTCGAGGAAGCGATCATGCGCGAAGCACCGCGTATCGACCGCTTTCTCTGGGTGCTCGACACCATCGTGACGCTGGCGCCGCTGCTCGGCCTGTTCGGCACGATCGTGGGCATGTTCAACGCGTTTCAGGTGCTGTCGAATCCGGGCAACGCGCCGACCCAGGTGACCGGCGGCGTGGCCGAAGCGCTGATCGCGACAGCGTCCGGACTGTTCGTGGCGATGATCGGTCTGGTGTTCTTCAACGGCTTGCACAATCGGGTGCGAGGTGTCGTGCATCAACTGGAGACCGTGAAGGCCGCGCTCGTCAACCGGCTGGCCGGAGCGTCGCACGAAACTTCGAAGGCTACGCGTGAGGCCCCGCGCGCCGTGGTCGGGAAACTCGCCTCGCAGGGAGCGTGACGATGAAGTATTTCGAAGCGCGCAAGGCTCGCATCGAGATCATTCCGATGATCGACATCATGTTTTTTCTGTTGGTGTTCTTCATCATGATCACGCTGCATATGATTCCGAATGCCGGCCTGCGCACGCAATTGCCTTCGAGCTCGACGGCGCAGTCTTTGCCGCCGCCTAAAGTGACGGTCACGCTTGCCACCGACGGCAGTCTTTCGGTCGACGGCCAAACGCTGAGCCCCGCGCAACTGACGGCGATGCTGGCGGCGCGGTCCGACGTTGCGCATACGGTTGTGACGATCGCCGGCTCGAAGCAGGCCGAGATTCAGAAGCTCGTCGCTGTAATGGACGCTTGTCGTGCCGCGGGGGTCTCGCAGGTTGCGCTGGCTGCACAAGCTGTGGCGAACTGATATGGCAACTGTATCCGCCTCCGGCGACGTGCAAGAACGGACGCGCCTGTTTCCTGCTGCGGCGCTCGCGTTGATCGCGGAAGTGCTGCTGCTCGGCGGCGCGTTTGCGTTCCTCACGCATAAGTCCCACGCACCAGCCGAACTGCCCCCGACGGTGCTGACGCTGGCGGCCCCAGCGCCGTCGCCGGCGCCTGTTCCGGCGCCCAAGCCGGTCGTGACGCCGCCGAGGCCCAAGGTGGTGCCGCAGGTGCGGCCCGTTGTACAGGTGCGTCATGTTGCACCTGTGACGCCGCCGAGACTCGCACCTGTCCCCAAGCCGACGGAAGAACCGGCGCCGGTGCTGCCGTCGGCAACCCCAACCGAAGCGCCGCCTGCGCCGCGTCCGCCACCTCCACCGCCGCCCGCTCAGGCGCCGGCCGCGCCGACGGCCAGCTTTGAGAGTGCGCTGCGCGCGGCGATTCAGGCAGCGCTGCGGTATCCCGAGTCAGCACGCATGGCGGGCATGTCCGGCCGCACACGCGTCGCGTTTCAGTACCGCGACGGCGTGGTGTCGGACGTGAGCGTCGTGGTGTCCAGCGGCATCGGACTGTTGGACCGCGCTGCGTTGGCCGCAGTGCGGGACGCGGCGTATCCCAAGCCCGAGCCGGCGTTTTCCGGCAAGACGCTGTCTGAGCAATTGTGGGTCACGTTCAATCTGGACGAGCACGAATAACTGCCAGCGGGCCGGCATGGTACTGACCTGAAACAACGATGAACATGATCAACTGGAGTCAATTCAAAGTGAAACAACGAAACGTTCTGCAAACTCTGATCGCCGGCGCTGTCGCCTCTCTGCTGATGCTTGCTGGCGCACATGCAGCAACAGAAACAAATAATACGCAGTTCGAAATAACGAAGCATTACGGCCTGAGCGGTGCCGAACGCTGGGACTATGTAGCGTACGATCCCGTCCGGCATCATCTGTTTGTCAGCCGCGATACGCATGTCCAGGTCGTCGATACGAAAACCGGCAAGCTTGTCGGCGAAATTGAAAACACCGACGGCGTGCATGGCTTCGCATTCGTCCAGGACCGCAAGATCGGCTTTGTCACGAATGGCCGGGCGGATACGATTAACGTCATCAACCTCGATACGTTGAAGGTGATCGACACGATCAAGGCGGCCGGGCCCGACCCCGACGGAATCCTGTATGTGCCCGCGCTGCAGCGGGTGTTCGTCAGCAACGGACATGACAAGAGCGTGAGCGCAATCGATGTCGCCACCCGCAAGATTGTCTCGACCATGCCGGTAGGCGGGAAACCCGAGGCCTTCGCGGCGGACAGTCAAGGCCATGTTTTTGTCAATGTTGAAGACACAAGCGAAATCGTCGAGATGGACGGTAAAGCCGGCACGGTGCTCGCGCACTGGTCGATTGCCCCGTGCGAGGATCCGACCGGACTCGCCATCGATGCTTCGCAGGCGCGCCTGTTCGCGGTTTGTGCGAACCAGCGCATGATGGTCGTCGACGCGACTTCGGGCCGTCATGTGGCCGAGGTGCCGATCGGTGGGCATCCCGACACGGCGGCGTTCGACCCCGCCTTGAAGCTGGCGTTTAGCTCGAACGGCACCGACGGCACGCTGACCGTCGTCCACGAGGACGATGCCGATCACTACACCGTGGTGCAAAACGTCCAGACGCTCGAAGGCGCGAAGACGATGGCGCTCGATGCAAAGACGCATCGCGTGTATCTCGTGTCGTCGAAGTTCGGTCCTGCCGAGGCGGCGACGGCTGATAATCCCCATCCGCGCCCGAAGGTGGTTCCTGGAACCTTTGAAGTGCTGGTGGCACAGCCGAAGTAGTCGGTGACGGCCGTGCAGCCTTGTCAATCCACGGCCGTAATCGATAGCGGGGGCGGACAGCGCGATACCGTCGCCCAGATGCCCCTCAATGCCGGATATCATACGGATCTCCGCCCGACATTCCCGTCGGGCGCACGATCACAGCGGCGCTTCCAGGCGCTGCCCGTAGCGATGTCACTTATGAATACCACTCCCGACACCCCCGGCGCCGCTCCGCGCCCCGCCATGCGCTCACTGACGCCCGTCGAAGCGCGCGTGCTGGGTGTGCTGAGCGAGAAACAGCACACGGTCCCCGACACCTATCCGCTCTCGCTCAACGCGCTGACCGCCGGCTGCAACCAGAAGACGGCTCGCGCTCCGGTGATGAACATGACCGAGGCGGAAGTGCTTGGCGCGATCGACGGACTGAAACGCCTTTCGCTGGTGCTGGAAGGCAGCAGTAGCCGTGTGCCGCGTTTCGAGCACAACATGAACCGCGTACTGGGCATTCCGAGCCAGTCAGCCGCCTTGCTCACAGTATTGGTTCTACGCGGACCGCAGACCGCCGCTGAATTGCGCCTGAACACCTCGCGCTTGCACGACTTCGCCGACATCTCGTCGGTCGAAGTGTTTCTCGATGAACTGGCGGCGCATGAACCGCCGCGCGTGGTGAAGTTGCCGCGCACGCCGGGCGAGCGCGAAAACCGCTGGACGCACCTGTTGTGCGGCGAAGTCAGCGTGAGTGAAGAGTTCGCGCGTGGCGGTGTGGAAGATGCAGAGCCATCGGCGGAGGTCGAGACGCTTAAAGCGGAAGTGAGGCGCCAAGGCGAGGAGTTGGCGCGCCTTCAGACGCTGGTCGAACATATGGCTGCGGAGTTGGGCATCAGCCTCGACAAGTTCTCGCGCGAGCCCTGACGCTCGCGGCTGTGCCGCTCAGTTATCCGGAAAGTCGCCGAATGGATTGCCCGTGTCCTTCGTTTCGGTGCTTAGGTTGTATTCGGCGCGTACGGCCTTGAGCACGGCGGCAATGTCGCGCTCGAAGCCGGCAGCGTTGCCGAAATGCTTCATGTCCCAGTTACAGCCGGTTTTATCGGGCTCTTGCAACTGTGGCCGGGGCACGCGAATCTTCACACCGTCTTCGACGATTTCGTTCAGGCGATGCAGGCGCCGGTTCACTTCCTGCTGTAGCTGCGATGCGTTGAGGGTCTTGCGTATCATCGAAATCTCCTTCGTCTTGCTCGTGTGAGTCTAGCGCATGCGCGCGGTGAACTCGCCGCCGATCAAATACAATACAAATATAGGACGTTGAACGACTGACTTCGCTGGAGTGATCGATGACTAAGGCTTATCTGCAGGTGATTGCACATTACTTCGCGCAACCCGGCAACGGCGACAAGATCGTCGCGCCACTGACGGAGCTTGCGGTGGCGACGCGGGCCGAGCCTAAAAACCTCTACTACGAATTCTTCCGTTCACCGCTTGACCCGGACCACTTCGTGATCCTGGAAAAGTATTCCGACGCCAACGGCCTCGCCGAACACCGCGACACGCCGCATTTCCAGAAGCTCGGTTTCGGTACGATCATTCCGTTGCTCGAGCGCCGTGAGGTGACGAGCTACATGGTGCCGGAGGAGGCTGCGTGATGAACGCGTTCCGTTTTCAAACTGTACCGACGCTCGTCGTCGAATATGGTGCGGCACGTCGCCTGGGTAGTCTGCTGCGCGAGCAGTTTCCCGCGCTCACCCGCTTGTGCGTGATCACCGATAGTTTTCTGCATCGCAGCGGTCTGCTGAATCCCGCCTTGGCCGATCTTGCCGCGCATGGCTGGCAGGCCACCGTGATCGATGATGTGATCGCCGATCCGCCCGAGCACATTGTGCTGGAGGCGACTTCGCTGGCGCGTGAAGCGGGCGCGGAGATCGTGCTGGGGTTGGGCGGCGGCTCGTCGATGGACGTGGCGAAGCTGCTCGCCGTGCTGGTGCCGCAACAGCAACAGCCGTTGAGCGAGATGTACGGCGTCAACAAGGTTGAGGTTGCGCGCTTGCCGCTCGTGCAGATGCCGACCACGGCAGGCACCGGCTCCGAGGTCACCGCGGTCTCGATCGTCACCGTTGGCGAAGCGAAGAAGATGGGCGTCGTCGCACCGCAACTGATTGCCGATCTGGCGATTCTGGACGCGGAGCTCACGCTCGGACTGCCCGCGGCTGCGACCGCCGCCACGGGTATCGATGCGATGGTACATGCTATCGAAGCGTATACGTCGGTGCGTTTAAAGAACCCGATCTCCGACATGCTGGCGCTGAAGGCGCTCGAGTTGCTGTCGGGCAACCTGCTGGTGGCCTGCGAAAATGGTCAGGACCGGGCGGCGCGTGAAGCGATGCTGCTCGGCGCGACGTTCGCCGGCCAGGCCTTTGCCAACTCGCCGGTTGCCGCGGTGCATGCGTTGGCCTATCCGATCGGCGGCATCTATCATGTGCCGCACGGCCTTTCCAATGCCCTCGTGCTGCCGCACGTGCTGCGCTTCAACGCGGAGGCGGCAGCTCATCTATATGCCGAACTGGCTGGCGTCGCGGTGCCGGCCGCCACCGGCAGTGACGCAAGCCGCACCCAGGCGCTGATCGCGCATGTCGAGCGCCTGATCGCCGCGACTGGTATTCCGGCCACGCTACGGGCCGTGGGCATCGAACGCAGCGGGCTGGAACGCATGGCAAGTGACGCCATGCTGCAGACGCGTTTGCTGGTGAACAATCCGCGGGTTGTCTCCGAGGCCGACGCTTTGGCTATCTACACGGCCGCTTTCTGATTGAATCAGGTGGTGCAGCGCCTCCGCTTACCACTAGCCTTGTTCCACTTGCCGGCCTGCGGCGAGAACCTTGGTACGCTCGACCGTCGCGGTTCGGTCTGCCGGCCAGAAATACAGCACGCGCCCCTTGTCGCCCGGCCGCTTCCTGCCATCATGCGGGGCTTCGGTTTCGGCCGCGGTGAAATTCAGGGTGGACAGATCGTGACGGCCGAGCGCTTCGAAGATGCTCGACGCAAGCCACGCAGGCATGAATTCGTGCCGCTTGACGAACCCGCATAGCAGCGCGCACAGGGTCAGGAGGACGAACGGCGAGCCGGCGAGGACGATCAGGAAAATGGTCAGATCCCACGAGCTGTTGAGCGTGAGCTCGCCCACGTTCACCAACAGCATCGGAATCATCGTCACCCAGAACAGCAACCTCGCGACCCACCACAGATGATTCATCAGTTGCGCGAAGCCGTTTTTGCAGCCCGCATGGATCGACATCGCGGTCTGATCCTTTCTTGCGACTGCCAATAAGGAACCTCGTTCGTCAACGACTGCGGTGACGTCGTCTCCTTCGCTAAAGCAGAGACCGCTCAGCACGGTTCGATAGTTGATGCCGTCGATGGTGATGTCCATCAGATAGGGCTGCCCGGCCTGGGGTTCCGATCCGCCGATTCGAGAAGTCGGGATATGGGTAGTCTGATCGATCTGCCTGGAAATGCGCATTAGATAACGACGCTGCCAGTTATTCATTATTGTTTTGGCGCTATTTTCGTTTAATGCAAATAGAATAGGTGAAAAGGCTTTGGCTAACGTGCCCGCCGGCGTTTGAGTGACGGCAAGAAGATCCACCAGGATCTGCTCCATGGTGCTGATTTTCCCATGTATTACGCATAACTGATCGGACATCACTCAAGCCTTTTCCGGAATGCAATGACAGATGTGGGTTAGCGCTGCGGCGCGTTATCGCCTCTTGCGAACCGGAAGTTTAGCTGAAACCTTGTATATGGATGTACTGTTATCTCAGTGAAAGTCCATTAAAGGTTAATTTAATGCGTTTTATATTTATTGAATAAGATCGCTAAAGGCGAATTTGACAAATGGGGGATCAATTTCACGTCCAGGCTTGTACTGGTAGCCAAGCCAAGCGTGGAACGGTTCGACCGCTTTGTCCGCTCAGTGGACCGGCGGCGCCAGTTCAAGCCGATGCACCGCTGGCCCCGGCAAGAATGCGGTCGACTCGCCGTGTACCCAGGTCTCGTGGCCCGCCAGAAAATACGGCGACAAAGGATGACCCGACTGACCGCCCGGCATGTCGAACAAGCCGTCCTGCTCGCGGCCCGGCGACACGGCCATGCGTTCGGATGCACCGAACGAAGGAGCCTGCACGCGTGGCATGTTGAAGTCGCCCGCCAACGGATCCTGTGGCGCACTGAGCGAGGCGCGCAGCCACGGCAACCACGCCGGCACGATTCGCGCGAATGGATGCTCGATCGCCGCACGGTTGCGATCGCCCCAGCGCGCTTGTTCGAGCGTCACGCCCGGCGGCAACTGCGCGATGGCGTGGTCGATGCGCTCGAGCATGAACGCGTGCCAGCCGGAGATGCCGTCCGGCACCCACGCCTGATGTGCGGCGAGCGCTTCCATGACCGCTTCGTAGCGGGAACTTGCGGAGCGAAAGCTGAGCGGCTGGCTGGTTGCGGTGGCAACGGCACTCGCCGCGAGTGCTTCGTCGAGCTTGCCGAACCAGGCGTCGTAGAGCGAAAAGTAGAACGCTCGCACGAGACGGTAGCCGACCGCGTCGGCGTCGGCGCGGCCGTTCCATGCGAGCACGAGACGGCGGAATTCGGCACGTTGCGGATGATCGCGCAGCGCGGCGGCGTCGAGCGACGCGAGCGCGAGGCGGCGCCAACTGTCGATCCAAGCCGCGCGGTCGTCGGTCTGGATAGCCAGCATGTCGTGCTCGTCGGCATGCGGCAGCGCCAGCAGATCGTCACGAATCTGCGATGCGCGCGCACCGACGTCGGCGCCAGCGTCGCCTAGCAGCGCCGCTTCGGTGTCAGGCAGCGTATGGTTGTTCGCGGTCCACAAACGGCCGAGCGGTGGATCGACTCGCGCTGGATACGCCCGCGGCTCAAGGTAGCCTTGCCAGCCCTGATACGTGGCCGAATCGAAGGGCAGGTCGTCGAACGGACCGCTCGATCCGCCCGCGGCTGTGCTCCAGCGCGGCAGCGGTCCGGCAAGCGTCCAGCCGATGTTGCCGTGGGCATCGGCGACGGTGAAATTCTGCGTTGGAATTCCGCTGGTTTGTGCGATGTGCAGTGCGTCTTCGACGCTGGTGGCTTCTTCGAGCCGTTGCAGGTTGACGTTGACTGCTTGAGGATCGTGGGCGACCCAGCGCAGTGCATAGGCGTGCGAGCCGACCATGATCTGCGGACCCCATTGCGTCTCGGCAACCGGCAGATCTACCGGTTTGCCGCCCTTGATGTCGATGCGCTCGTGATAAAGCGTCGCACGCTGCCAGCCACCGCCGGGAACCCGGTATTGCAGCGAATCGGCAGGATTGCGCTGAAGTTCGATCAGGTCGATGAATCTGCCGTAGCTATTGGTGAAGCCCCAGGCAACCCGGCCGTTGCTGCCGGCAATGACGAGCGGTGTGCCGGGCAAGCTGACGCCGGTGATGCGCCGCGCTTGACCGCCCGGGCCGTTCCATTTCAACGAGAGCCGGTACCAGAGATTGGGCAGCGACAGGCCGAGGTGCATGTCGCTTGCGAGCAGCGCGCCGCCGCGGGTGCTGTGTGCGGCATCCACCGCCCAGCCGTTGCTGCCGATCATGGCATTGTCGTCCGTGAGATCGCCTTGCGCGAGGTCGGTGCCTTGCGATGTGGCGTCGGCGGATTTCGATGCCTGCAACCAGTCGGGGCGCGTAGCCGGCGGCGTGGGAAGTTCGACCGGGGGCGGCTTGGCGAGGTCGAACGGCGCGTCCCAGTGACTCTTTGCCGGCAGCAGGAACGCGAGCAGATCGGCGGGCACGCGCGCGCGCAACGCGGCGCGCGAGAGGATGCGGATTGCCTCGTGCGATTGCAGATCGAAATACATTGCGTAGACCACGAGGAGGGTGTCCTCGGGACGCCACGCCACCGGTTGCGTGCGCAGCACCCAATACTCGAACGGACGTGAATTCAGGGCGGCCAGTCCGTCGTTGACGCCTGCCGTGTAGTTGTCCAGCAGCGCGCGCTGGTCGGCGGGCAACGCGTCGATCAGCATTCGCGCGCGTTCGCGAAACCGGTTAGGACGGTTGCGGCGGTCGAGCTCGAGCGCGGCCGGACCAATCAGCGCGGCCATTTCGCCGGCCGCGACGCGGCGTAACAGGTCCATCTGGAAGAAGCGATCCTGCGCGTGGACGAAGCCGGTTGCGTAAGCCACGTCTGTGCGGGTGCTGCCCGCTAGCGTGGGGACGCCTAGTGAATCGCGTTCGATCGAGACGGCAGCGGACAACGCCGGTGCGGCGTGCGCGCCGTCGAGTTGCGGCAGACTGGCGCGCAGCGTCATCCAGCATGCCAGCACCAGCGCGATCACGATGACGACGATGGCGCACATCACGCGGATCAACCAGCGAGACGCTGGTCTTCTAACGGAGAGGCTCGAACGAGTCATCGTCGATCAGGGATGTCGTGGTTGCGGCCGTGCGTGGCATGCGGTCGTGGCCGGATCGTGTACGACCATAGCACGGGTGTGTGACCGAGGACATTCGGCTGGCCGGCGTGCGGCCTGTGCGTTTCGGCACGTTTGAATGGAGAGTAGGAGGACGCGCCAGATAGACCGGCTATCTCGTTGCCATGGGCAGCGCTATTAAAGTTTAAAGAGGGTGTCGCCGTAAATGGAGGGGAGGTTATCTGGCCTCGAAATAGACGAGAGACGAGATTGATTCAAATAGCGTCTCGCGTCACTAAAAAAACTCAAAACGCATAAACACAGGTAAACGGGCAATAAAAATGAAAGAAATCCATCGAGCGGGGTTTATGGCTGTATTCGGCCTTTCGGCGCTATTGGCAGGGTGCGGCGGCGGAGGCGGAAGTAGCAGTTCCAGCACGTCGGCAGCGGCGAGTCAGACTGCGTTGAGTGCGGATCAGCAGGCATTTGAACAATTTACGCTGGCGCCGAATGCTGCCTATAAGCTGAATTGGGTATTGCCGCTTTCGGGTACACCGGTGAGCGGCACGGAGTATCTGATTGAATCGCATGCATCGATTGCAGCCTCGCCTTCCACAGGGGGCACGCAGGCGCTCAACGGCTCCACACCCACCTCGCTGGCGAAGACGCTGAGCGTGCCCAGCAGTTTCTCCGTTGAGCGTTACCTGGTCAACGGCACGATTCTCGTGGGTTCGGGATCTCAGACCAGCGTCTCGTATCAAGGCTCCAGCATTAAGGACAACACGCTCGCAACTGACGGCGTGACCGTCGTGGACAGCAGGTTGCGCAGCGGCCTATCCGTGGTGTCCTTGAGTGGAACCGTCGCATCGGCTCCGACCGACCTGGCTCAATGGTTTAACGCGCTTTACTACAATTCTGCGTTGCTGAGCACGACGGCAACATGGGGTACGGGCGCTGCCTACCTGAAGTTCACCGCGACCGAACTCGCCGATGCATACACGGTTGTCGACTACAACGGCTCCACCACGGGCAACACACCCAATCCGGTTGCCTCGGGGACGACGATTGCCGCGTTGATGGCGGCAGGCGGTATTCAGTCGAACGACGACGGCACGGTTTACACGCTAAGCAACGGTAGCGTGTCCACCATCAACGGCGTGACAACCTACGTCGCGTCGGTTGTGCGGCCGAACCTGACCACAACGACATATCGCACCTACTATGAGCTCAATGGCAATGTCTATTGCGGCAACCTCGTCAAGGCGGGAACTGTGATCGGCGGTAATGTGTATCCGGTTGCGGCGCCGGGAACGGCGACGGGTTACACCGTCAATTACTCGCAGAATTATCAGATTCGTTTGAACGCCGCGGCGGTAGCCAGCTTGAAGGCAGCGGTGACTTTCTAAAGACGGCTCGGGACGGATTGCATTCCGTCCCGAAGGAAAGGACGAAGCTCTGGTGGCCCGGCACGGTCTGATGGAGCTGCGACGTGCCGGGCAAGACTGCTGCGTTGCCGGGCGAGGGGGCATGTGATATCTAGTTGTATTTCCTCCCCGTTTTTCAGCTCAGGAAGGTTTAGCGTATGCGGACATTGTCGACTCACGCGGCCGTGCTGCTTTTAATCGACCTGCAAAAGACGATCGATCACTCGGACTGGGGAGTACGAAACAACCCCATGGCCGAGGCACAGATTGGCCGGCTTTTGACTCGTTGGCGCGCTGCGAAGTGGCCCGTTTGGCACGTGCGTCACGATTCGGCCGAGTCGGATTCGCATTACCGGCCGGGTCAGCCCGGTAACGATTTCAAGCCGGAAGTGGCTCCCCTGTCCGGCGAAATGGTGATTCCAAAGCGCACCAACAACGCATTCATCGGCACGGGACTCGAAGACCGTTTGCGCGAGGGTGGACATACCGCGCTCGTGGTCGTTGGGGTGATTACGAATAACTCGGTCGAGGCGACGGTTCGCATGGCCGGAAACCTCGGCTTCGATACGTATCTTGTCGAGGATGGCTGTTTCACATTCGGCCGCACGGATTGGCAAGGCCGGATGCGAAGTGCCGACGAAGTCCACGCCATGTCGCTCGCGAACCTCGATGGGGAATATTGCACGGTTGTCTCGGCGGATGAACTGCTGGGTGGCACGGAATAGCCGCCGGCCTGATGACACGATCGCGCATGTCGCGCCGCCTCGTTAAATTGACGGCGATTTCGCCAGGGTATCAAGTTTTTGGTGAATTTGACCGACATCCTATTGGATGGGGCAGTCGCTAAGACCGCAGATCGTTCCCGGCGCCGCCCTCTGGCGTGGGTATGCGATATGCCGGATGCATGTCCGCCCGGAGCAAGCCTTCTTTGACTTTCCCTAAAGATTTGAGCACGGAAGAGGTGCTGGCAAACAGGCGTCTTACCTTAAGAAGCGACGACGCGGCAGGCCATCACATAGCCATCGACCATTCCAACAGCCGTCGCCACGTACCTGCCATGCTTTTAAGAATCCTGAAGATCATCGTTGTTGCTGCGTGCGCTGTGCTGATGCTTGAGCCCGCGGGTGCCACGGTATCAACCGGATTGGCAGGCGAGGATCTGCGCCTCCCTGACCACATGAGCGACGTGGTGGTCAACGGTGAAAAGAGTGCCTACGAGAATGTGCTCGACGCTTACCGTGAAGCTCTGGCGAAGCGTCCCGCAGATGCGGGGCTTGCCTTGGCGCAGTGCAAATTCATCGGGCGTTTTGCCTCGTCGGAGGATCTGAGCTGGAGCGATGCTGCGTCGAAGGACTTCGATACCTGTGAGTCGACGCTCGAGAAGCAGTTCTCGTCCGATCCCGAAGCCGCGCTGTTTGTGCTTGAGAATCGCTTCGGCAAACCGGCGATTGACTATGGCGAGCTGCTGCTCAAATCGTCGAATAACTGGTCTGCGGCTCAACAGGCCCGTTTGCATGCCGCGCTGTCACGCAGTTACGGTTTCACCAAGAATGACACGCGGGCGGGGCAGGAAGCGGTGCTTGCGGTGGGGCTCGATCCGGCAAGCGAACGCCTCGTCGAAGCAATGCGCTACCTCGTCAAGACAGGACAAACCCAGAAAGCGGCGCAACTGCTCGCCGCGGCGCCCATTCCTAAGCTGTTCTGGCAGGAAAACGCCAGAATCCGGGCCGCGACCGAACTGCTGCCCGGAACCGAAGCGGCGGACGAATTGCATCGCGCCCAACGCGCGGGGCTGAAGATCGATGCTTATACGACCGCGCGCGCACTCCAGCACGTCGGCGACTCCGCGGGCGCTGAAGCGGTATTGACGGCCGACGCCGCTGCGCACAAGTTCGAATCCCCGCAGAACCAGCAACTGCGACTCGAAGTGGCATTCGATTCGGGCAACGCCAAAGCCGCCGCAGACGTCATTCACGACCAGTACGTCAAGACCGGCAATGCGGCGGGGTTTATCGGCGCCTATGCGCATCTTCTCAATCTCGATCCTGCGCTCATCGGTCGTCTCGATCTGTTGCCGCTCGCGTTCGGTTTGCTCACCGTAATTGTGTTGATTGCGGCTTGCCCCGGGCTACTCCTGTTTCCTGTGCACTATCGTGGGACGGTACGTCAGCGGATCGGCAAAGTTTCCGTTCCCCTCTTCGCGCGGATCGGCTTGCGGCACGCGTGGCTGGCCCTTGCCATCTATTTCGTTGTGATCTACCTGATCACGATATTCCACTCGGGAATGGCATTGATTTCTCCGGCGGGAAGCGGTGCGTCGCGCATCGACTGGCAAAGCCGCATGGCGGTTTCCTATCTGTGGGCGCTGTTGTTCTGTGCGCTTGGACTCGCGTGGATTGCCAGGTTGTTCAACTGGCGTGATTGGCTCGGTAGCGGTCCATGGAAACTGAAGTGGTTCATCGTGCCGGCGGGCTTACTCGTACTCAACCTGCTCGCGACCGGCTTGTTGCACCACGCGTCGGTGACGACCAAAGCGGCGCCTACAACAATATGGGCGGTCGCACTCGTTCACGGCGCTGTGGCGATCGGTGGAACAGCGCTTGCGTTAGTCGTGCTGTCCGTGTTCGTGCCGATCATGGAGGAACTGGTGTTCCGAGGCTGTCTGCTAGGCGGATTGTCGCGCCATATGAGTTTTGGATGGTCCAACGTTTTACAGGCGGCGCTGTTTGCGGGCCTGCATCAGGATAGCCGTCACTTTGTTTTTCTGTTCACCTTGGGAGCGGTTGCGGGATGGTTGGCGAGGAGAACGAAGGGGCTGGCCGTGCCGATTCTGTTGCATGCGGTCAACAATGCAATTTTTGTGTTTTCGGTGGTTGCCTAGGATTAGGGGCGGGCTGCCGCCAGCTATGATTGAATCTCGGCTAGAGTCGACACACAGTTAGTGAACCTTAGCAAACGAAAATGAAACTGAATATCAAAGAAAAACTCGGGTATGGTGGGTTTGCGGACGTGTGGCAAGCCACCGATGAGCTTGATCGGGATGTAGCCGTCAAAATAATCCGCTCAGCCAGTGTGGGAATCGCGGATGCACTTGCTCACGCAAGAGCTTTGGCAAGGGCAACACATCCGAACGTCGTGGCGGTCCTTACGCTGGAGACAATTCCTGATCCTAATGGTGGGGACAACGTCGTCGACTGCGTGGTCATGGAACTGATTGATGGCGAGACGCTTGCGGAGGTCGTTAAAGGACCAAAGCTGACGAAAGAGATGGCATTGAAGATCGGCTGCGGAATCGTGCATGGCCTATCGCACATTCACGCTCAAGGTATGGCACATGGTGATCTGCATGAAGCGAATGTAATGATCAGCGGCGACCATGCAAAGATAATCGACATCCTTTACCTGAATTCGCTCGCCTCCCTTACCACAGAGAGTCGGACGCAGCGTCTACGAAGAGATGTCCTGGGTCTGCGGATGATCTTGCAGCAGCTTATTGAGCATTCTGAACTCGAATCAGCCCAGGCTGTCGCGTTTAACCACCTGATCCGGGTTGATTGTTCTCTCGAAGAGCTTGAGCAGGCGTTTGTGCAGATTGTTTCGCAAAAGGCCGGTGAACCACCGGAAGGGGAGACCGCTGCAGGCTTCACTCGGCAGACCGTGACGAGCCAGTCTACATCTTCCACAAAGCCAATCTTGCTGGAATTTGAAGTGGCCCCGACCGTTGTGCCGGTATATGGAAACTTCGACGTGGTATTGAAGAATCCTGATGCGATCTCGTCAATCTTGAGTCGATTGCAGCTCGATTTGCCCGTGGAGATTTCTGCTTCACTGAAGGATGACACAGACTACAAAAATTTGAATCTTAGCGGTAGTCAATGGCGCCGGGATGATCTGATTGAGGCTGCATTGCTGAACGTCGAGAAGCGCCGTTCTTCCCTCGAGGCCTCCATCGCAGACTGTGTGAGCCTCATCCAGTTTAACTTTGGCAGCATGGTGGCGCGGGTCGCCTTGCAGGGTTGTCTGGATAATCTCATGACAATGCCCGAATCGAAACGCGGATGGACATTGATTGATATTTTCCGTCGGACGGATCCTGGCTATAAGTACTTCAAGGCGTACATACCCGACGAGCGTCTTGATAGCTTATCCGAGCGCGAAGCCCATCCCCGTCCCCTGACAGGATCCTATGGTTTCGACCTGGTTGATCTAGGCTCAGATATCGTGATTGCCCATGTTCTGCCCGCGTTCGTACGCTCAGCATTGGCGGCGGAATCTAAACCTGTTCAGTTCAATGGCCTCGAGTGGTCTTTTGGGGAATCCTGATTGGATCCGGTAGCGTGCCCTAGGCTTGGGGCACGAAGATTTTGCTGTCGGAAATTTTTTATTTTCGGATATGATGGGCGGCCTCGCACATGCGAGGCTTGTATGTCCGTTCCTTACTAACGCCAGCACCCCGCTCCGCTTGGCGTTATGTTGTAGTTTCAGCTTAGGGCGTCCTCATTGCAATCAGGAGGTTTGGATATGAAAGATCTTCACATCGCCGCTTCATGCGACTTTCTCCTAAATTCCTCTATGCAATGGGACCATGACCAAGCTCGAAACCAATCAGCATCAAAACACCGCACCTCTTAGTCTCCAGCCTTTAAGCACGCTAGGCTTTAGCGAACACTTCGCAGCGCAAGCCGCACAATACGGCATCGGCCAGCCCTATCGCGTGACCGAGGATTTCGGTCTGCGCTTCGTCGTCTGCGGCGACGTACAAGGGCGACTGCAGCACTTCAACTTGATCTTTGCCAGGAAGAGCGATCGGGCACCGATCATCGGCGATTGGGTACTCGGCATTCCAACGAACACTGGCGAAGTCGAATTTATCGACATTCTCGAACGCACCAGTTGCTTCCAGCGCAGTAACGGCGAAGACCGCGTGCAGCCACTAGCCGCCAACGTAGACAAACTCTTTATCGTTACCTCATGTACCGATGAATTCAATCTCTCGCGGCTCGAGCGCTATCTGTTACTGGCGCGCGCCAACCGCATCGCACCGGTTCTCGTGTTGAACAAGGCCGATCTGGCAGCGGACATCAACACTTACCTCGACCAGATCGCCGAGCTGGGCTCGGACATCCCCGTGTGCGTGCTGAGCACGTTCACCGAACTGGGCGTGACGCAGCTCCACGGCATGATCGTGCAGCATGAAACGTGCGTGTTCGTCGGCTCGTCCGGGGTGGGGAAAAGTTCGATCGTGAACGCCTTGACCGGCTCGCATCGACAGCTAACGCTGGGCGTGAGTGCCAAGGGAGCACGCGGCGCGCATACCACGACCAGTCGTGCGCTGTTTATGCTGCCAGGACACGGTGTCATTATCGACACACCGGGCATTCGCAGCGTGGGCGTAGCGGCCAGCGCCGGCAGTTTGAGCGACGCCTTCGAGGACGTGGCGCTTCTGATGACCCAGTGCGCGTTTCGCAATTGCAGGCATAACGGCGAGGTAGGGTGCGCGGTCGCGCAAGCGGTCGATGACGGACGCTTGACGCTCAGGCGGCTGAACTCGTACAGGAAATTGCAGCGCGAAGCGGAGTTCTTCGAAGATAAGACCACAGCAATGCGGCGGCAGCGCGACGAAGCAAAGCAGCGGGCGGCGCGGCGTGGCAGCCGGGAGCGGTTTGAGCGAGACCCGAAATGAGGATGAGGAAATTCGAATCAACCGCACTCCCTTAGCACTTCTATGAAAGCACGCAGCCCGGCGGGGACATGGCGATGGCCCGGATAGTAGAGGTAGAGGCCGGGGATGACCGGACACCAGTCATCCAATACCGTGACTAGCCGGCCGTCATCGAGCCAGGCGCGAGCGGCGGTCTCCGGAACATAGGCGATGCCTAAGCCGTCCGCCGCCGCTTCGATCATCAGTCCATTGTGGTCAAGCGTCAGCACGCCGGGAACATTCACGACGATCTCTTGCCCTTGTTTCGCGAACTCCCAGCGGTAAAGCTTGCCGCTGGGAAGGCGATGGCGGATGCAGCGATGCTGGGCAAGATCGTCCGGCGTCACAGGCGCGGGTCGATCGGCAAGGTAAGAGGGCGCCGCCACGGCAACAAAGCGAAAATCTTCACTGATTCGCACGGCTACCATGTCTTGCGGCAGCGATTCGCCTAGTCGCACCCCGGCATCGAAGCCTTGTTCAACGATGTCGATCAGGCGTCCCTCTGCGACCAGATCGAGCGCCATGCCCGGATAGCGGGCCAGAAAACGCGGCACTGCCGTTTTCAGGAGTAAGCGCACCGCGTTTTCGTTGGCATTGATGCGCAGCGTCCCAGTAGGCGGTCCACCCGTATCGGCGACCGTGTCGAGCGCCTCGTCGAGATCGCGCAGCACGGGTGTGAGGCGTTTGAGCAACTGCTCGCCCGCTTCCGTCAGCGACACGCTGCGCGTGGTGCGATTCAGCAGGCGTACGCCCAGATCAAGCTCCAGGCCGCGCATGGCGTGACTCAACGACGAGCGCGAGACGCCGAGTGCGTCTGCCGCGCCGCGGAAGCTGCGGTGGCTGGCGACGGCAGAAAATGCGGTGAGATCGGCAAGAGTGGGCTTGGCCATTGGTGAAGATTTTTCACTTGGTCATGCAAACTATAGCGGCTTATCACACCAATGGTGCGTTCCTACAATGGTTTTTCAATCATTCAATCATTCGGGAGCGTGTGAGATGACAAAGAACTGGCTGATTACAGGCACTTCCAGCGGACTTGGCCGGCTACTGGCCGAGCGTCTGCTGGCGCGTGGCGACCGCGTCGCCGCGACCGTGCGCAAGGCGGCTGCGTTGGACGACCTGGCCGCGCAGTATGGTGAGCGGCTGCGCGTCCTGACGCTGGACGTAACTGACGCGAACGCGATCCGCGAGACGGTTGGCCGCGCATTCGCAGCAATGGGCCGCATCGACGTGGTGGTCAGTAACGCCGGCTATGGCCTGTTCGGCGCGGCCGAGGAGGTGACGGACGAGCAACTCGACCAGCAGATCGCGACGAACCTGACCGGCTCGATCCAGCTCATTCGCGCCTCGTTGCCTCACCTTCGGGCACAAGGCGGCGGCCGGATCGTGCAGGTTTCCTCGGAAGGCGGGCAGGCTGTCTATCCCGGCTTCAGTCTCTACCACGCGACCAAGTGGGGCATCGAGGGCTTTGTTGAAGCGGTTGCTCTGGAGGTAGCGCCGTTTGGCGTCGACTTTATCATCGTCGAACCGGGACCCACCGGAACAAGCTTTGGGGCCAATCTGGTCAGTCCTGAGCCGATGCCTGTCTATGACGATACGCCCGTCGGCGAGCTTAGGCGGCGTATCAGCAGCAATGCGTTTCCACTCCTCGGCGACGCGGGCAAGACCGTGGACGCGATGATCGTCGCCGCGGATGCCGACCGTCCGGCCCGGCGTCTGACGCTTGGCAGCACTGCGTATCTGTCGATCAGCAAGGCGCTGGCGGGCCGTCTTGCTGAACTCGAGGCGCAGAAGAGCGTAGCGATGGCGGCTGATGTGGCGCGTTGAGCGCCGCCGTTACGTATCAGGCGGCGCTCGTCTCGCGTAAGCAGGAAGCGGCTTGAGGCGGGGAAGCAATCAGGCAACGATTGCTTCCCTCTGTGCCTAGGGGTATTTAATGTTCCCCGCCCAAGCTTCCAATCCCATCCAGTTTCGCAAGCACCGCTTCCGGCAAGCTCAACTGCGCCGCCTGCATGTTTTCACGCAGATGCGCGACCGACGACGTTCCCGGGATCAGCAGAATATTCGGCGCACGCTGCAGGAGCCACGCTAGCGCCACCTGCATCGGCGTTGCGCTGAGCTTACGCGCAACCTCGGACAACACCGACGATTGAATCGGCGAAAAGCCGCCCAGCGGAAAGAACGGCACGTAGGCGATGCCCTTGGCCGCCAGTTCGTCGACGAGCGCGTCGTCTTCGCGCTGCACCAGGTTGTACTGGTTCTGCACGCAGACGATCTCAGCGATACCCTGCGCTTCGGCGACCTGCGCCGAGGTCACATTGCTCAAACCGATATGGCGCACCAGTCCCCGGCGTTGCAGCTCGGCGAGCGCCTCGACCTGCTTGCCGATCGATCCTTCAGCGGGGGCGTGGATCTTGCCCATGATGCGCATGTTGACGACATCGAGCGCTTCGAGACCGAGATTGCGCAGGTTGTCGTGCACGCCGCGTTCGATGTCTTCCGGCTCGGCGGCGGGAAGCCACGAGGCGTCGCTGCCACGCACGGCGCCCACCTTCGTGACGATCACGAGGTCCGCCGGATAGGGATGCAGCGCTTCCCGAATGATCTGATTGGTGACGTGCGGCCCGTAGAAGTCGCTGGTGTCGATGTGATCGACACCCAGCGCGATGGCTTCGCGCAGCACGGCGACGGCGGCGTCGCGATCCTTGGGCGGGCCGAATACGCCGGGTCCGGCGAGCTGCATCGCGCCGTAGCCCATGCGGCGAACGGGGCGACCGGCTAGTGTGAAAGTGGCGGTGACTGGGGACATTGCGCTCTCCTTGGCGAGTGGTGAGCGCAGTATGGCCGTGATTGCGTTGTTAGAAAATCCGACCTAAATTGTACGGGTTGTTGAAAATTGTGAACAATGACCATGGAATTGAATGATCTCGCCGCGTTTGTTTCCGTGGCCCGCGCCGGTGGCTTTCGCGACGCCGCCCGCATCAGCGGCGTTTCCGCCTCGAGTCTCAGTATCGCCGTTCGCCGCCTCGAGGCGAAGCTCGGTCTGCGCTTGCTCAACCGCACGACGCGCAGTGTGGCGCCGACCGAAGCGGGACAGCGTCTCATCGAAAAGCTGACGCCTTTGTTCAGCGAGATGGAGGCGTCTCTCGATGTGCTGAACGGGTTCAGGGAGAAGCCGACCGGCACGCTGAAGCTCAACGTGCCGTCGAGCGCCGCGCGGATCGTCTTGCCGGGCATCGTCGCGTCGTTCCTGAAAGCCTATCCGGACATCCGCGTGGAGGTCGTGGTCGAGGATGGTTTTGTCGATGTACTGTCCATCGGCTGCGACGCGGGCATTCGCTACGACGAGCGGCTCGAACAGGACATGATCGCGATTCCGATCGGCCCGCGTGTGCAGCGTTTCGCGACGGCTGCGGCGCCGGGCTATCTCGACGTGCATGGCCGGCCCGAGCATCCGCGCGAATTGTTATCTCATGCGTGCTTGCGTGGCCAGTTTGCCGGCGGTGCGAAACCGACATGGGATTTCGAGCGCGACGGCGAGGTCGTTCGGCTGGATCCGCCGGGACCGCTGCTGGTGAGGCCGGGCGCGGCGATAGATCTTGCGATTAGCGCGGCCATAGCCGGGGTGGGGATGGTCCACCTGTTCGAGGATATGCTGCGTCCACATCTCGAGAGTGGCGCGTTGGAGCCGATCCTGGAGTCGTGGTGGCAGCGGTTTTCCGGGCCGTTTCTTTATTATCCGGGACGGCGCCATTTGCCGGCGCCGTTGCGGGCGTTTGTGGATTTCCTTAAGGCTGCGGATGTGCCGGAGGTACCCGCTTGATTGGCGTGAACGCCCCGGCAGTTTTAGCTCTCAAGCACGGACATGAAGGAGACGGGCTCCGTTGGCGAACACCTGCTGCCAGACTAGAACCTGCACGGAACGGCGCAGACCGGTTGGCCAGAACGGATCGTCGCGCACCAGTTGATCAACCGCGCCGCGCGACTCGGCCTCGACCAGCCAGAGACCGCCCGCCGGCATGCCTTCACTCTGTCGAAGCGGACCAGCCGCCTTGATCATCGATGCGTTTCGTTCGAGGAAGTCGAGGTGGTCCCGCATGTACCGGCTGCGCACCTCGTCTGCGCACGCGTCATCGTCTTCAAATAGCACCGCGAACAGCATTGCTGCACCTCCTTTCTGGTAGATGCGTTGAGCTTAGTGCGGCATGATGGCAGCCTCAAGCCGAAAAACTGCTGGTTCAACCTGCAAAAATGCCTGCTCTCGACTGGAACGATCTGCGGTACGTACTCGCTGTAGCCCGCGAGGGCTCCTACGCGAAGGCGGGGCGTAGCCTGAAAATCGACGCCACGACGGTCGCGCGTCGGGTGCGCACTATCGAATCGGCGCTAGGCGCTCGATTGTTCGAACGAATGACGGACGGTCAGATGCGGCCGACCGAAGCCGGCGAGGTTGTCGTGACGCGGGCGGAACGGGTCGAGTCGCAGATTGCCGGTTTAAACGCAGCCGTCAGCGGGGCTGATGCTGCGGTTAGCGGTTCGGTGCGAGTGACCTCGGTGCCGATCCTGGTCAACCGGGTTCTGATACCCGCATTGCCCGTGCTGCTCGCACGGTGTCCTGGTCTGCGAATCGAGTTGATCGCGGACGCGCATGATCTGAATTTGTCGCGGCGCGACGCGGACGTTGCAGTGCGTCTTGCGAGGCCAGGCGAAGAGGTCGGTAATCGGGTATTTGCCCGGCGCATCGGCTTGCTGAGGTATGCCGTGTATGCACATGAGTCGCGCAAGGACGACTCGCACGAACTTCCCTGGGTGACCTATGAAGATGCGATGGCGCATATTCCGCAGGCGAAGTGGATCGACGATGCCGCGGCAGGTGGCACTGGCTTCGCGGCGGTTGCGGTCAACGACGCAGAACCTCTCTTGCAATGTGTCCGCGCGGGGCTTGGACGCTCGCTGCTGCCATGTATCGTCGCGGATCACGTGTCGGGCATTGCGCGTGTCGAGGCTGATGGCGATTCGCTGCTCGAGCGCGAAATCTGGACGTTGACGCATCCTGATGTGCGGCACTTGGCACGTGTATCAGCGGTGCTCGAGTGGATCGAGGCTACGTTGGCGGGGGACGCGTATCGGCCATGAGAGGCCGTTGAGCGATGTGGGTTAGTGTCGGTGAGGGCGGTTGGAGGGCAACCGCCCTGGCGTTCCTGAAGCGGGATTACTGCGGCTGCGTACCGTGCTTAAACGATTCCAGCTCGCTAGAGAATCGCTGCGTGCGCACGCCGTTGCTGTTGTAGTACTCCTCGACGGATTTAACCCAGCGGCCAATCTCGGGCACGTACCAGAATGCCTTATAGATACGGCCGGTGGTCTCGACCGGGGTCGCCCTGCGGGTCTGCATCAAAACCGTGGTACCCGCCTGCGTGGCGACGGTTCCAGTCGTCGCGGACTGCATCGGTGCGGTCTGCGCGGTCCAGTCGCCTTCAGCCTCGATCTTGATCGCGTCGAATTTTCCTGCAGGCACTTCCACGGATTCCGGGCCGACAACCTTGAAGCGCGCATCGAACGATTCCGATGCGTGCTTCACGTTCGGGTGCGCTTCGGTGTACTTCACCTCCCACGTTTTGCCGACCGAGAGCGGAAACGACAATGGCTGATTGACCACCGTCTCGGTTCCGTTCACGTTACGCGAGCGGCTCCAGTCGGCACCTGCGATTGCTTCGTTAGCCGGCTGGGTCGTGCCGGCCTGCTTCGCTTCGTAGTAGAGATGGTCGGACGTTGTACGTAACAACACGATTTCGTCATGCGTTTGACGCCAACCGTTGGGAGCGGTCTCGACCGTTTCGACATAGTTCCAGGTGTCGCCAGAGCTGAGCTTCGGAGCCGGTAGGGATTCCGCATGCACCAGCGTCGAAACGGTCAACGAAATCAGTAGCAGGAGAGTTCTTTTCGTTTTCATGGGTTTTGGTTCTTATCGTATTGGTCTGCCCGATGATTCTAGTCACCCAAGCTTTCGGCAAGCATTCGTTGTTCGGCACGCCACGCTTCGCAGCACTAGGCCGTTCCAGTAATCCAGACAGCATGCGTGGTTTGGTACCATTCACGCTTTTCAAGGTGGGCTGAGACTAGCGTGAGTCGCCAATTTGTATCGTCCGTACGTGAATCCTGCCGCAAATGGGGTGGCCGGCTTGCACGGCTCGCGGTGACCTGCTTCCATGTCCTGGCCGGCCTGATCAGCTTCATCGCAAGCCTGCTCCAGCCTTTACTGGCGGCTGCGCTTTACCATCTGCGGCATCCGACGCGCCGCGGCATTCTGCTGACGCTCGCCACGCCGCCGGCCCTGCTCCTGCTCTACGTGGTCGTGCTGATTCCGTTCACGCCTAGCATCAGCGATATCCGCAAAGCCCGGGTCGATCAACCCGCGCAAATTCTTTCGGCCGACGGCAAGCTGCTCGCCGAATTCAAGCCGTCGAACCGCGAATGGGTCACCCTGTCCGAGATCTCGCCGCATATGGTCGATGCGCTGATCTCGACCGAGGACCACCGGTTCTATCAGCACCACGGTATCGACTTGCGACGTACCGGTTCAGCGGCGCTGCACACATTTGGCGGCGATCGCCAGGGCGGCTCGACGATCACCCAGCAACTCGCACGCAATCTCTATCCCGACGAGATCGGCCGCGCGCCGACGCTGACGCGCAAGGTGAAAGAGGCGATCACCGCGCTGAAAATCGAGGCCACCTACAGCAAGGACCAGATTCTCGAAACGTATCTGAACACGGTGCCGTTTCTCTACAACGCGTACGGCGTCGAAATGGCCGCACGGACGTACTTCGGCAAATCGGCCGATCAACTGGACATTCTGGAAAGCGCCACGCTGACCGGCATGCTGAAGGGCAACAGCTATTACAACCCGGTGCTGAACCCGGAGCGCGCGCTGGAGCGCCGCAATACGGTGCTCGCGCAGATGGTCAAGTATGGCCGGCTGTCGCCTGCGGCCTATGACACGCTCAAGCGCAAGCCGCTGCGCGTCGATTTCGAACGGCAGGTCGAGCCGCCGGGACCCGCGCCGCACTTCGCGCAGCAATTGCGTAAATGGCTGATCTCGTGGGCGGATCGCAACGACTACAACATTTACTCAGATGGGCTAATCGTTCACACGACCATCGATTCGCGCCTGCAGTCGATGGCGACCGCGGCGGTTTCGCTGCAAGGCAATGCGCTGCAATCGGTGGCGAACTCGGCCTGGAGCGGACGCACCGGCTGTGCGCCGGGTAACGATCTGTTCAAGACGTTCATCCGCGAGACGCCGGATTACCGGACGGCGCGCGCCGCCGGTCAGAGCGACGAGGATGCGCTCCAGCATCTCAGCGCCGACCGGACGTTTGTGCGCACCCTTTGCCACGACAAGACCGAAGTGCAGGCCGGTTTCCTCGCCATCGATCCGCGCAACGGCCAGATCAAGGCGTGGGTGGGCAGCCGCGATTTCGCAGACGAGCCGTTCGATCATGTGCAGCAGTCGCGGCGTCAGCCGGGTTCGACTTTCAAGCCGTTTGTGTATGGCGCGGCATTCGCAGACGGCGACAAGCCGACCGACACTTTCGTCGATCAACCGGTCGAGATTGCGCTCAAGGGCGGGGAAATCTGGCGTCCTAACGATGACGCGCCGCCGAGCGGTAAACCGATGACGCTGCGCGATGCGCTGGCCTATTCGCGCAACCGCATCACTGCGCAGTTGATGGAGGAGGTCGGTCCAGACAAGGTGGTGCGGCTCGCGCGTGCCATGGGCGTGCGCGACAGTACGCTCGATGCGGTGCCGTCGCTCGCATTGGGCACGAGCCCGGTGACGATCAAGGAGATGGTGTCGGCCTACAGCACGATCGCGAACGACGGCGAGTATCTCGAACCGCGCATGGTGACGAGCATCGAGGATCACGACGGCAACGTGCTGGCGCAGTTCGAACCGGCCTCGCCGGAGCGTGCGTTGCCGGCTGCGGCGGACAGAACGCTGATCGATGTCATGCGTGATGTCGTCAATCGCGGCACCGGTGCGGGCATCCGTTCGCGTTTCGGCATCCGTGCGGATGTGGCAGGTAAGACGGGTACGACGCAGGACAATGCGGACGGCTGGTTCATCCTGATGCATCCGCAACTGGTGGCGGGTGCATGGGTCGGCTTCGATGACGGGCGTGTCACGCTGGGCAGCAGCTATTGGGGCGAAGGCGCGCACACCGCGTTGCCGATCGTCGGAGATTTTTATCAGCGCGCGCTGCGTGCCCGCTTGATCGATTCACGGGTCCGCTTTGCGACCGAAGTACAGCCGAGCCTGTTCGAGCAGTTCCGCGACAAACTGCGTGCGTGGGTGGCCTATCTAAGCGGTTCGAAGCCGCAGAAACCGGCGCCTGCCCAACCTGTTCGTCACGCACCGCCTAAACCGGCTGCATCGGTGGCGTCGTCTGCATCGACTGCTGCATCCGGCGTGGCCCCGACTCCCGCGTCCGCGCCGCGCGAACTGCCGCCGTTGCTCGGAGCGTCGGGCGTGGCGGCATCGAGCCCGGTGGCTGCGTCGAGTGCTGGCGCGAACGGGCTGGCTGCACCGGCGATATCACAGCCCGCATCAGCCGGAGAGCCCGCTGGGGTGCCGCAGGGCAATGGCGGATTCCCAGCGGAGGGGCCGAGTTCGACACCCACGCCAACGCCGGACGCGCCGGAACCGGCGTCGGGCGTGAACGGGCCGTGAGCGAAGCGATGATTGTCTACGCGACGTGCGCAGCGAAGCCGACCTGATCCGGGGCAATATCAGGTCGCAACGTGCACGAGGGGATGTCGTATTCGCCCGCGTTTTGCTGACGAAACGCTATCGGCTTCGTGTTCCAGAGATCGTCGAGACGTTGTCCGAGTTCGTCGCACGTTTTCGAGAATCTCGCTTCGTCCATGCGGCTTGTCCGATAGAGCAGGAACGGCGGTAAGACGTCGAAGCCGGGGTAGTACAGGATGCCGTGCTGAATCGGGAACAGCACGTCTTCGATTGGCCCGTTGATACCCCGGGCGCCATAGTGCGCCTCCCAACCGCCGGCGGTGACGATCAACATCGCCCGCTTTCCCTTCATCGAACCTTCCCCGTAGCGGTCGCCCCAGCGTGAGTCGCTGTGCTCTCCGACCCCGTACGCGAAGCCATACGCGTAGACCCGTTCCACCCAGCCTTTCAGGATCGCGGGCATCGAGAACCACCAGAGGGGAAACTGCAGGATCACGGCATCCGCCCACTCTAACTTGTCCTGCTCAAGGGTGATGTCCTGGGTTTGCAGGCCGTTTTCGAAAGCGTGTCTCGATTCATGGGATGGATCGAACCGCGCACCGGCCTCGCGGTCGAGACTGTCGTTTTCGTCGAGCGATGCTTTCCACTTCATGGCGTACAGGTCCGAGACTTGTACCGTATGCCCCGCATCCTCAAGGCGTTTGACGGAGAAATCCTTGAGCGAACCGTTCAACGATTTGGGTTCGGGATGGGCATACACGATTAGAACGTTCATGGCTGTGCCTCCATAGCTAAGAGACAGCAGCATAGGTTCCGCTCAGGTATATTGGAAATGAATATCCAATATAAAAGGTATTGCCATGATTAATCTCAGACGGCTGGACCTCAACCTGCTGGTCACGCTGGATGTTCTGCTCTCGGAACATAACGTGACACGTGCAGCGGAACGGCTGAATTTTTCGCAACCGTCGGTCAGCGTCCATCTCGCCAAGCTAAGGGATATCTTTGGCGACCCGCTGCTGTTGCCGGGGCCACGGGGAATGCGGCCCACCGCGCGGGCCGAAGCATTGCGCGAACCTTTACGGCAAGCCCTTGAAGCGCTGGAACGTACGGTTTCACCCGAGCGCCCCTTCGATCCATCCACGGCGACGCATACCTGGCGCGTCGCCGCGGCCGACTACGGCGAATCGACGATCCTCTTGCCGGTGTTGGCCGGCCTGCGCTCGGCCGCGCCCGCCACCCGGCTGGCCGTCGTCGAAATCGCGCCGGCTCGCATTGCGCGGCAAGCAGAACAGGGGGAGATCGATCTGGCGTTCCATACCAGCGAGGGGGCGCCGGAGGGATTGCATCGACGGGTGCTGTTTGCGGAGCGGTACGTGCTGGCGGGCCGTGCCGGTCACCCGCGCCTGAAGCGGCGCCCCACGCTCGCGCAATTCTGCGCACTTGATCATGTAATCGTGTCGCAGGACGGCGCAGGGTTTCGTGGCGTCACGGACGAAGTGCTTGGGGAAGCTGGCCTGTCTCGCCGCGTGGTGCTTTCGGTGCCCCACTTCCTGTTCATGATGTCGGTTCTGGCGAGCACCGACCTTGTTGCGATGCTGCCGTCGCGGCTGGTTCGCGACACGCCTGCGTTGCGCGTGGTCGAGGCGCCTGTCGAGGTGCCGGGCTACGAGATGGCGATGCTCTGGCATGAGCGTTCCCATCGCGACCCCGCGCATCGATGGTTGCGCGAGTTCATTGCAGATTCAGTATGAGCGGCGCCATAGCCTCGGCACGCTCCGACGCTCGGCCAATTTCCCCGCATGCGATGCGGAAGATGGCGCTGCTACTATCTCTGCCAACCCAAATAAACCGCCCTGTAAAGTAGGCGGGCACTAGCCTTGCGTGACAGCCGGGCGCCGAAACCTGTCGCGAGGAATTTCCGCAATTGCCGCGATCTCGATCATCAACTCAGGGCGATACAGGCGCTCGACCTGAACCGTGGTCGTGACGGGATACGGCGCGACAAAAAACGCTTTTCGAATCTCCGAAGCGCCCATGAACGCTTCGATATCCGTCGTGTAGTGAACGAGCGAGAGCACGTCGGCCATTTGCCCTCCCATGGCCGCCAGGACAGCGCGAATATTTTCCAGCGTCTGGCGTGTCTGTGCCCGCATGTCGTTATAGCCGATAACCTGGCCTTCTCGATCGAGCGATACCTGACCTTTCAGGTGAACGATTTGACCGTCGCCCTGGATGACGGCCATCGAGAACGCGCCGAATGGCGGCCAGACTTCGGGCGGGTTGAATGCGTCTGCCATGGTCGAACTCCAGTGATGGAATGCTCAAACGGATTATGCGCCAGCATAGTGCTGGCTTTCGCCGATTCCGTGAAATCGCATGAGCGGCGAGCTGATCGCACGCAATGACACCATCAAGGCACGTTCAGTACTTCGACGCCTTTGTCGCTGAAATAAGCGAGTCCCGCTCCGAGCATCGCGTATTCGCTTTTCATGACCGGCATATCGTGCGGCGCGGCGTCGCGCAGAGCAGCGATGTATTTGGGCGTGAAGATGCGATTCCAGTTATCGACAAGCTGCTTCGGCGACTTGATCAGTTCGTGGTGCGTGGGCGTCCAGTTCACCCGCAACGGGTAGTCGACATAACGGGCCGCCGTCTTGGCGTCGCCTTTTAGTGCGGCAAAGTAGAACCCTTGGGCCCGCGCCTCGAAGGCTTGATCCGTTTCGCTGGTAATTGCACCGTATTGCGGACCAGCCGGAAGTTCGGTGGACGACCGGTCGCCTCCGCCGCTTAGCTTCACCGGCAACGTTTTGCTGCCATCGGTCCACGTGCCTTCGAGACCGACGCTGTTGGGGAAATCAAGCGGTGCGTTGCCGTTCGATCCATTCCCTACGAAGTGCAGATTGAAGGTGCCGTTTGCCTCCTTCAAGGTCAGGTTGCTGCCCGATTGCGTGCCGTTGAGCGTGATGTCTTTCAGATGCCGGTAGTAGAAATAATGCGCCCGCGTGACCGTGTTGCCATCCAGCGCCAGTGTCATACCGACTTTCGCGTCGCCAACCGTGCCATCATAGCTCGCTTGTGCGAAGCGACCGGCCTGTGCAAACACCGCTTGCGGCGCGCCGATCACTGCGCTCAGCAGTAAAGCCAGTACCGCGATGATCCGTGGCTGGATCAAATCGCTTAGCCGCAATTTATTCAGGATTGCCAGCGTTTTCATGTTCACTCCGTTAAGGTTGACGCGCCACCCGCTCACGAGCCGGTCGGCGCGGAGGACTTCGGGCAGATTGGCGGGCGGTTTGAACCGCCGACAGATGCAGTTTGTCCGCGCCGGAGTGAATGGTAAATCTGATTAAGCACGATTCAGATACACATAAATTGGCTTAATTTACAAAATGAGGTGCCGTGCAGTCTCAGACTTCGTTATCGGGTTTGCGCAACAGATAGGTGTCCATGATCCAGCCATGGGTGCGGCGTGCTTCCGCCCGAACGCGCTCTATCTCGTCCATGACGTCGCGCAATTTTCCTGAGATCAGAATCTCGTCGGGCGTGCCGACGTAGGCACCCCAGTAGATATCCAGATCCTCATCGGCGAGTTTGCGGAAGGTGTTTTGCGAGTCGAGCATGACGACGACGCTGTCGACGTTACTCGGAAAACCATCCGCGATGCCGCGGCCATTGGTGATCTCGACCGGGCGCCCGATCAGATTGAGCGGAACCTTGTGCCGGGCGGCCAACGCCTGGACACTACTGATGCCCGGAATGACGTCATAAGTGAACCCGACGTTGCCGCCTTGTGCAATGGCCTCCAGGATGCGGATCGTGCTGTCGTACAGAGACGGATCGCCCCACACGAGAAACGCGCCGCACTCGCCGTCGCGCAGTTCATCGGCAATCAGACTCTCGAAGATCGCCTGCTTGTCGCGGTTCAGGTCGTCCACCGCGGACCGGTAGTCGCCATCGTCACGCCGGCGCTCGGGACTTGTCGTCTCCACGATGCGATAGTCGTGGTGCGTGATAAAACGCTCGATGATCTCCTTGCGCAGGGCGACCAGTTTTTCTTTGGCGACGCCTTTGTCCATGACAAAGAACACGTCGGCCTGGTTGAGCGCGTTGATCGCCTGAACCGTCATGTAATCGGGGTTTCCGGCGCCGATACCGATAATCAGAATTTTTTTCATCGCACGGACTCCGGCAGAGTGGACTCGTATAAAAGGATGACGGGCGGCTGCTTGCGCTCGACTATGCGCGGCGGCCGCCCGGGCAGAAGTTTACTAAAGCGGAGCCGAGAGCGCTTTAGCGGCTGACTTCCATCTCGTCAAAGCGCTTGACGCGATAGATCAGCACCGAGACGATCCAACTCACCACGAAGATGCCGATGATGATGTAGCCGAGGGTGCCGAAATTGTCGTTGAGCGTGCCGATCGCGTCCCATACCGGACCTTGCAGCTTCAGTTTGTCGGCGAGCAAGCCAAGCGCTTCGATGCCGCCAATCGCCACCGCCACGAGCACCGAGACCAGCGTAATGGTCATGTTGTAGTAAATCTTGCGGATCGGCTTAAGGTACGCCCAGCCATAGGCGCCGAGCATCAGGTGGCCGTCCAGCGTGTCGATCAGAGACATGCCAGCGCTGAACAACACCGGGAACACCATGATGGCCCACGGTGAGAGTCCGCGCGACGCCTGGGTTGCCGCGATGCCGAGCAAGCCGATTTCAGTTGCTGTATCGAATCCCAGACCGAACAGAAACCCGAGCGGGTACATGTGCCAGCTTTGGGTGACGACGCGGAACAGCGGGCGGAAGATGCGGGCGAGGAAGCCGCGGTCGGCGAGCAGCAGATCGAAATCATCGTCCACATAGACGCCGCCATTGCGGATATTGCGCCACGCCTGATAAATCGACCTGAGGATGATCAGGTTCATCAGCGCGATCGCAAACAGGAAGAGTGCAGAGACCAGCGTGCCGATGACGCCGCCGATCACCTTATAGTGATCGAAGCGCGACTGCATGGCGGAGGCCGTAATGGCGATCACTACCGATGCCAGCACGACGACGGTGGAATGCCCGAGCGAGAAGAAGAAACCGACCGTTACGGGGCGCTTCTGTTCCTGCATCAGCTTGCGGGTGACATTGTCGATCGCGGCGATGTGATCGGCGTCCACCGCGTGACGCAGGCCGAAACCATAGGCCAGCATGGCAGTCCCGAGCAGGACGGAGTGATCGCGAAATGCCACCACGGCCCAGATCCAGGCAATCACATTGATTGCAATCAGCACGCCGTAGATGCCGAAGAGCTTGCTACGGATCTTGGTGCTCGAGTCGCTAAATACCTGTACGAGTTGGGAAATCATCAGACTGTTCCTTGGGATTACGCGTCCCGTGTGAAGTGGAAACGAAGACGAATAGAGGTCTGACTCCCGGTCTGGAAGCCGCAAAGCTTACAAACTGGATACAGTGGCGCGACCGCGACGGATTCTCACCGGCTTCTCTGTTCGCCCTAAGTTGGCAATGCCAGCAGCGCTTATACACCGGGGCTAGCGTTGTGTCGATTGTGTCGAATTTCTGGCGGGGCGGTGGCGGACGATCTGCGTTCCGCTGTCCTTAGGGACTATGGGGGAGGAGAGCTATAGCGTGAGCTATTGCAATGCGCGGTGATCGCCTCGTGGGGATGCCCGCGCGATTTCGACTCGGTGCCGACGACGGCACCGCCGAACAGTGATATTCGAGCGCGCCCGTCTTTGACGAGCGCATGTCCTGCCGATGCTTAAACCTGGACGACGTTTGGAATCGCCACATCCGGATTGACGTCGGCATCGTAATCCACGCCGTCGATCTCGAAGCCGAAGAGGCGCAAGAATTCCGTCTTGTAACCGGCAAAGTCGCTCAATGCGTAGAGGTTGTCGCTGGTGACCTGATTCCAGAGCTGTTGCACCTCGCTTTGCACCTCGGGGTCGAGCTCCTTGTAATCGGCCCGCAGACGGCCTTCCTCGTCGAGGTGCGGCGCCGTGCCGTACAGGCTGTCCTTGTAGAGTCCGTAGACCTGTTCGATGCAGCCTTCGTGCGTGCCCTTTTCCTTCATGACCTTGAACAACAGCGACAGGTACAGCGGCATCATCGGGATGGCTGAGCTTGCCTGGGTGACGACCGCTTTCAGCACCGAGACGCGCGCATCGCCACCGGTCCGGGCCAGCTTCTCGCGAATGCCGAGCACCTTCTGGTCGAGATCCTTCTTCGCGGCGCCGATCGAGCCGTTCCAGTAGATGTCGTGGGTGATCTTTTCGCCGAGATAGGTGAAGGCGGTCGTCTTCGCGCCATCGGCCAGAACGTTCGCGTCCTGCAGTGCGTCGATCCACATCTGCCAGTCTTCGCCGCCCATCACCGCTACTGTGTTGTCGATTTCGGCTTGCGTCGCGGGTTCGAGAACGGTTTCCCGGACGATTTCCTTGTCGGTATCGATACCGCGCAGCGTGACGGCCTTGCCGATGGGCTTGAGCGTCGAGTTGAACACTTCGCCCGTGCGAGGATGCGTGCGTCGTGGCGATGCAAGGCTATAGACGACCAGATCCACCTGGCCCAGATCGCGCTTGATGATATCGATGGTTTGCTGCTTTACCGCGTCGGAAAAAGCGTCACCGTTGATGCCCTTCGCGTACAGGCCCTTGGCTGTGGCGAGTTTTTCGAAAGCGGCGGTGTTGTACCAGCCTGCGGTGCCGGGTTTGCTATCGCTGCCGGCACGCTCGAAAAACACGCCGAGCGTATCGGCGCCGCAACCGAATGCGGCGGTGATGCGGGCGGCCAGCCCATAGCCGGTGGACGCACCGATCACGAGTACACGCTTCGGACCGTTGGCGATAGGCCCGCTGGCGGTGACGTAGTCGATTTGCTCCCTGACGTTGGCTTCGCAGCCGTCGGGATGGGTAGTCACGCAGATAAAGCCGCGCACGCGGGGTTTGATGATCATGAAGAGCTCTAGATGGGAGGTGTCGAGACGGTTCAGGGGAAGCTGGGGAATCCGGGTATTGTAAACGCGGCTACTGTCCGGAAGCTTGCAGGGCGGGAAGGGTGGACGGGGTGACGCGAGCGCACTCTAAGCCGCTACACCGGGCATGGACCAAGGGCGCCAAGCCGAGGTCAAGCTATTGGTGCAACACGTATTGACCCGTTTGCCGTTATCGATCAGGAGCATGCTTCATGCAAAAGCGCTTCGTTGTGGCGCAGGAGGATCGCCCCGGCGATGCCTGGCTGGCACGTTTTCACGCCGGTCGTGAGGACGCTGAACGCTGGTACAGGGGCAGTGACAGGACCACACCGCCGAGCGCTTCTGAATGTCGAGCGGCATTGTCGCGTCACATGCCCGAACTGTTGCCGCACTACGACCGCGTCTGTGCCTTGGTGGGCGACGATGAACTTGCTCACAGCGTACTAAGCCACTATCGTCCCGCGCCGGACGTGATGGGCTGCAGTCAGGCCGTCTGGCTCGGCGAGGGTGGCCCTGCGTTGATCCGTAACATGGACTTCCCGCTCGACTCGATCACCGATCGCTTTGAACTGACCGCGTGGTCGGGGCGGCGCGTGATCGCGAAAGCGCAGCGCCCGTGGGGCGGTTGTCTTGACGGCATGAATGAGGACGGGCTGGTTGCCAGTCTCACTGCGGGAGGCGGGCGCTCGCAGGGACTGGGGTTCTCTGTGATTCTGATGCTGCGCTATGTGCTCGAAACGTGTAGTTGCGTGGACGAGGCAGCCGCAGCGCTCAGTCGCATCCCGATTGCCCTTTCGCAGAACGTGACACTGCTGGACCGCACGGGAGCATACGCGACCTTGTTCCTCGGTCCGGAGCGCGCGCCCGCTGTGTCGCGATTGCCGGCCTGCACGAACCATCAAGAGGTATCGCCCGAGCCGGGGGCTGGCAGTAGCAGCGCCGAGAGGCTGAGGTGTTTGCTGACGGCTTTGGACGAGCCGGCCATGACACTGGATGAGTTAACAGCGTGTTTTCTCGAACCACCGCTTTATTCACGGCGTGTGGGTTTCACCACTGCTTACACGGCGGTTTATCGACCTGCTGAGGGTCGGGTGGACTATCTCTGGCCCGGTAAGACCTGGTGCCAACGATTTGACCAGTTCGCTCCCGGAGACTATCCGCATGACTTCGGCGATCTTGAGGAATAGCCCACTTATTCGTTGCGCATGATCTCGAAGTTCATCGCGCGCAATCGTTTGCGCGCCGACGATATAAACAGGTTAGTTATATTTCAGAGAAACAAGTAAATACAATACCTCAATAGAAAGTATCTAGAAATATAAAGTAAAACAAAAGAAAGAAAAAACTTACAACAAATTCCTAAAGATATCTTCAGGCGTGCCGACATTCCTCAGATGAAACGCGTGAATGGAATCTGTGCGCGTCAAAGATAAATAACTTTCGGGGTCGCTGCGATCAACGAAGCAGCGGAGTAAATACAATGCCAAGCCGGTGGTCGTTCCGGCGTGCACGCAGCGAGTGCGTATGCGCGGTTCGAATTCTTTTGTTTGCGAGTGCTTTATCTTCAAGCGCTGGGTTCGCCGCCGGCATTGTCCCGGATGGCGGTACGGCCACGTCTGTGGTGACCGGCGCTAACGGCCAGCAAACGGTCAATATCGCGCCCGCGTTTTCGGGCGTATCGCAGAATACCTATAGTGCATTTAACGTCTCGTCGGCCGGCGCCACGCTGAATAACGTCGGTATTAATGCCCGGACAATCGTCAACCAGGTCACCAGCACCAATCCGAGTTTAATAGAGGGGCAAATCGCGGTGGCGGGGTCGCGAGCCAACGTGATACTCGCGAATCCAAATGGCATAACCGTCAACGGTGGCTCTTTCGTCAATGCGGGGCACGTCGCCTTATCGACGGGGCAAGTGAGCTTCAACGATCTGCAAATCGCGCCGGGGATTTTCCAGCGCAATGTCGTGATTAATACGACCGGCGGCGCCATTGTCATCGGGCCGCAAGGGCTTTCCAGCGCATTGGTGGATCTGGATCTGATCGCAAAGAACATCCAGATTAACGGTCCGGTGACCAACACCTTCACCTCGGCGACGGCGGTTACCCGCGCTATCGCCGGCAGCAGTGAGGTCACGCTGAACACGGGCCTCTCGCCGTCGGACAACGCCAACGACTGGTTGACGATGCAAACCGGTCAAACGGCGGCAACGGCGAACTCGTTTGCGCTCGACATCAGCGCCGCAGGCAGTTTGACCAGCGGCCGGGTCGAGATCATCGTGACCGACAAAGGCCCGGGTGTGCGCAGTGCCGGGCCGCTGGAGGCGTCGCTCGGCGATTTCACGCTCAGTTCGAACGGCAGCGTGCAGGTGTCGAATACGACCGTGACGGCAGCGGGCAACACGAGCCTTCAGGTGCAGGACGCGCTTGCTTTCACCGATACCAAGGTCTCGGCCACGAACGGTGCTGCCACGCTCGATGCGTCGGGCGCCATCAATCTGACCGGCAGCAGCCTGCTTGCCAACGGCGGCGTCAAGCTGTCCGGAAACGGCATCACCTTGACGACCGACAGCAACGGGACCGGCTCGGCGCTCGGATCGTCAACGGCAGGTGTCGTGCTCGAGAGCACCGGGGACATCACCAACCTCGGTTCTCTCGTTCAAGGGCAAGTGCAGACCAGCGGCGACGCGCAGTCGCTCGGTGCAGTCACCCTCAACGCGAGCGGCAACGTGCTGAACCAGTCGTTGCCGGGCACGGGGCTCGGCGTGCTGTTCGGCGCGAAGGGCGATGTCGTGATCAGCGCTGGCGGCAACGTGGTCAATCAGAACGCACGGATCCTGTCGAACCAGAACGTGAGCATCGCAGCGGGCGGGGATGTCGACAACATCGTCGACCACACCACCGGCGTCAATAACGGCGCGGCTTCCAGTTACTCGAATCATGGCTGGACCTTCCTGTTTCTCGAGCATCACAGCAGCGGTCTTTCCGTGGACTACGGCGAGTTGACCGATCCGAACGCACTTTCGTATATCACCGCGGATGCCGGCAACGTGACCATCACCGGCAACAACGTCTCCAACATTGGCGGCTCGATCCTCTCGAACGGCGCGGCAATCAACATTACCGCGCGTGGCTCGCTGCTCAATCAAGGTGTGTTTACCGGCCAGGCGCAGTTTCACGAATCGTGCTTTATCTTCTGCCGCTCGTCGGCGTCGAGCGACGTGCAGGTGTATGGCGGCGATATCGAGGCGGGTACGGACATTTCGCTGAAGGCCGGCACGCAGATCGTCAACACCGGGGGCACGGTGCTGGCCGAAGGCGCATTGACGCTCAACGCGCCCCAAACCATCGCGCAGGGTGTGCTCGGTTACAGCGCCATCAATGAGGACCACGATCTAAAGGCCTGGTTTGGCAGCTCGTGGGCGCAAATCTACGCAATGGATATGGGCGGCCTGTTCAACGCCGGGTCCGGTCAGGTGCAGATCATCGGCGAAGGGGATATCGAGGGCGGCGCGTTTAACGGGCCCAATGGCGTCAGCGCGACCGGCGGCATCGTCACGCGCAGCGCGCCGTATCAGGCGCCGGTGACGATTGGTGCCCACAACAGTATCGGGTTCATCTCATGGTTCGGCTTGTGAGGCGCCGTCTGTCGCGCATGATGGTCTGCGGCGTCGGTGCTCTCGCCGGTCTCGCGGGGACGCATGCGCGCGCCCAGTCGGCGCCGGGATTACCGCTGGGGTTGCCGCCGCCCGTCGCTGTACCCCGGCCAACCCAGGACCCGGGGCAACGACTCTTGCAGGACCAGCGCGACCAGCAGCGCCGCGATGAAATCCAGCAGACGCCTGCGCAGATCGCGGTGCCGGAGCAATCGGCGATTCCGAACCTGCCGGCCGGCGCCGATATCGAATCGCTGCCCGACGTCGAGCCGATGTTCCACATTACCGACATCGAATTCGACGGCGACCAGGTGCTGGGCAAGCGGCAGATGGATGCGATCAAGCAGCCGTTTCTCGGCAAGCAGCTTGGCCGCAACCGCATCAATCTGCTGCTGCGGCGCATCACGGAAGCGTTTATCGCTCACGGATACATCACGACGCGCGCTTATCTCGGTGCGCAGAATCTGTCGTCGGGCAAGCTCACGATCAAGGTGGTGGCCGGTCACGTGGCCGCGTTCACGTTGAACGGCAAGCCGCTGCGTCCGCGCGATCCGAAGGCCGGGATGTTCGAGACGCACGGCGGTGGACTGTTGACCGATGCGGGCACCGCATGGGCGTTCGGTGACAGCCAGGGCGACGTGTTGCGCCTGCCCGATCTGGAGCAGGGCGTCGATCAGATCAACCGCTTGCGGCGCAATCAGGCGGAAATCCAGATTCTTCCCGGCGAAGCGCCAGGCGATTCGATCGTGGCGATCACCAACCATTATGGCGACCGCTTCTACTACGACGCCGGCGTGGACAACTACGGCAGTTCGCAGACCGGCACCTTGCGCTATCGCGCCGGGGTGGAAGCCGACAACCTCGTCGGCCTGCAGGAGTCGCTCTCACTGAACTACGTGGGCAGCGAGAACAGCAATGCACTGGTGTTTTCCGGGGCCGTGCCGATCGGTTATCAGACTGTCAGCTATACCACGTCGCTTTCGGAATACCAGCAGGCCATCGGCAATACCGCGTTGCTGGACGGGCGCACCTTTAGCCAGATTCTCGGCTGGAACGACGTGTTGACGCGTTCGAGTTCGGGGCGCCTGAGTGTCGACGTGACGCTGACGAAGATGAGCACACAGCGCAGCGTCAATGGCATCGAGCTGACGCCGCAGAACCTGACTGTGCTGCGCGCGGGCGTCAACGGCCTGCGCCGTTACGTGGCCGACGATCAGGCGGCCGCCGCGACCTGGGACGTGGGCGTCTCGGAGGGCTTGCCGTGGCTCGCCGCGAGTCACGACGCATCCGATATCGACAGCACGGACGCCCATAGCCAGTTCACGATGTTCGATGCGACCGGCACGGTGCAACAAGGCATTGGCCATATCGGCAGCACGGCCTGGCGATATCAGGGAACGTTGCGCGCCCAGTACAGCCCGGTGGCGCTGTTCAACACCAATCAGATCTTCCTCGGCGGCATGGATACGGTGCGCGGCTTCAGGGAAGGCGGCGTCAGCGGCGATAGCGGTTTCTATCTGCGCAACGAGGCCGTCTGGCAGAACGTGCCGAGCTGGCACGACGCGCATCTCGAACCCTATGCGTTTCTCGATGGCGGTAAGGCGCACCTGATCGCTCAGGGCGGCTGGCCGACGCTCGCCGGCGCCGGCGTCGGCGTGCGCGCCGCATGGCGCTTCAGGAGCCAGAACATTACCAGCGAGGTCCTCGTCGGCCGCGCGCTCCTTCAACCGGCAGCGCTCGGAAGCAAGGCGACCGTGCTGCTCGCAACACTCAACTGGTCCGAATAACGGAGAGGCTATGAACACGCAATCGAAGGTCCTGACAGGCATGCCGGCAACCCGGCGTATCAACCTGCATCATCTGTTTGCCGCAGGGGTGACGCTCGTCAGCCTGTGCGCGGCATTCGCACCGCATGCACATGCAGACAACACGCCGCCGCCGAAGACGTCGGCCGCGAGCGTTGCTGCGCCCAATGCCGCAGCGCCTACGTTGCCGGCGGGCGTCGTAGCACGCGTGAATAACGTCTCGATTACGCAGGACCAGGTCGATCAGGTGGTGCGCGCTTCGAACGCGCCCGATACCCCGGCCTTGCGCGCGTCGATCAAGAACCAGTTGATCGCCCGCGAACTGTTCCGTCAGGCGGCCGACCAGGCGCATTACGCAACGCGGCCCGAAGTCCAGGCTGCGATCGATCAGGCGCGCAACGCCGTGGTGGTGCAGGCCTACCTGCGCGACCAGATCAAGCCAACCACGGTAACCGACGCCGACGTGAAGGCGCAATACGACAAGATCATCTCGACCCTTGGCGATAACGAATACAAGCCGAGCGTGATTGCGGTGAAGGATGCCGACACGGCCCAGAAGATTCTCGATCAGTTGAAGAAGGGTGCCGATTTCGCGCAACTGGCCAAGCAGTACAGCCAGGGTCCGGGCGCTGCGCAAGGCGGCGCGCAGAACTGGATTTCGTTCAAGACACCGATCCAGCCGGGCAACACGCAGAACTGGCCGCAGCCGTTGGCCGAAGCGCTGGTGAAGTTGCCGCCAGGAGCAGTGTCGAGCGAGCCGGTCCAGGTTGGCGACACGTTCTGGATCTTGCGTGTCGACGAGAAGCGTCCGACCCAGATTCCGCAGTTCGACCAGACGAAGGATGTGTTGCGCAAGCAGCTCGAGCAGGTCGCGCTCGAAAAGGCGACAGCACAGGTTGTCGCCAGCCTCGTGCGTAATGCGCATATCCAGCAGTAAGCGCCTCGGTGGATGAGGCGGGCAGCGGGTCGGGGTGATCCTGCTGCCGCCGTCAGGCTGGTCGGTCACCGGCCTGGCGGAGAAGGACAAGAACACAAGAACACGCAGAAAAAACGAGAGCTTCATCATGAAAGCGTCTACGCGAACCGCTTTACGACAACTCGAACAAAGCCGCCTGGTACGAGGCGACATGCTCGACCGGACCCAGCAGTCGTCACGACTGCGGTGGTTCGCCGGCATGCCGTCGTGCACGTATCGCTGGTGGCAGCGCGTCGTGTCGGCGCTGGTCGCGTTCACGCTGTTTGCCGGACCGCTTTCGGTCACGTTCGAGCAGAGTCGCGACGCGGCCGGCGTACTCGCGGTGGGCAGCCGACGCCTCGACGATGACGCGTGGCAGCGGATCATCGATCTGGCGGCGCTGCGCGTGCGTTTTGCGATGCAAGAGGCGCAAGCGACGCCGATTGTCGACCCCACTGCACCGATCTCGTTCCAGCCCAAAGTCACGCAATCAACCGGTGCCGGCGGCGGTGTGCCGGTCGTCAACATCACCGCGCCGAACTCGGCAGGGATCTCGCTCAATCAATATCAGAGCTTTAACATTGATCCCGTTGGCCTGATCCTGAATAACAGCTTGATGTCGGGCACGTCGCTGACCGGCGGCAATGTGCAGGCCAACCCGAACCTGAGCGGACGCACGGCGAGCGTGATCGTCAACCAGGTGACCTCGACGGGAACCGCGTACGCCAGCTTGCTGAACGGACCGCTGGAAGTGTTCGGCGCGCCTGCGACCGTCATCATCGTCAATCCGAACGGAATTGCCACGCAGGGGACCGGCTTTACCAATACGATCGGCGTGACGCTTTCCACGGGCACGCCACAGTTCCTGACCGGTGTCGGCGGGACATCCACCAGTTTCAATAACGCCCAGGCGATTGGCTACAACGTCACCGGTGGACACATCCAGATCGAAGGCGATACGGGCGTCAACGGGCCCGGCGCCGGTATCGAAGGCACGGTCGGCACGATCGACCTGATCGCGCAGACGATCGGCGTGAATGCGCCGCTGTATGCCGGCACCCGCATCAATGTGATCGCGGGGCAACAGATCGTGACGCCTTCGACGGTGGACGCCACCGGCACGACGTATACGACCGCCGCGAACGGCGCCACCAATACCGCCGCTGCGATCAACGCGGCGAACGGCAATGCCAACAACGGCCTCGCAATCGACGCGACTGCCTACGGCGCAATGACGGCGGGTCAGATTCAGGTGATCGGCACCGCCGCCGGCATGGGTGTGCGCACCGACGCGCAACTGGCGGCGAACGCAGGGAATCTGACGTTGTCGGCGAACGGCGACGTCTCGCTGGCAGGCAGCGCGGCCCAGCAGCAGGCGAGCGTGAGTTCGAGCGGCAATGTCTCGATGACGGGCACGCATATCGGCGTGGGCGGCTACGCCATCAACGCCAACGGCGACGTGACCTCGACCGGTTCGATTCAGTCGGGTACCACGCTCTCCATCAACGCGGGCGGCAACATCAACGTTGCGAACACGCAGTCGAACGGCGACACGACGCTGGTGGCGGGCGCGAGCGCTACCACGGGCGATGTGCAGAGCGGCGGAGCGTTGTCGGTGACGGCGCAGGGTAAGGACGGCACCGGCGACGTGACCCTGAGCGGCACCTCGGTGGTCAGCGGTGCGACCACCTTGAGCGCTGCGCGGGATATCAACGTCAACGGCCAGACCAGCAGCGGCACGCTGCAGGCAACGGCCCAGCGCAACCTCAATGTCAATGCGGCGGTGCAAACCTCCGGCAACCTGGCGCTGAGCGCGACCAACGGCAACCTGACGACCAACGCCAACGTGAACAGCGCCGGCAACCTGGCGTTCACCTCGGGCCAGCTCACCACGGTCGCGGGCCAGGCCACGGCGCAAAACGCCGTGACGCTTTCGGCAGGGCAGGGAGTCTCGGTTACCGGTTCGCTTGCCAGCGGCACGACGTTGACCGCCAACACGGCGAGCTTATTCAGCGTGCCGGGTTCGTTGCTCGTGGGCACCAATGCGACCATCAACAGCGGCGGCCTCGACGTTCCGGGGGTATTGATCGTCCAGAACAACGGTACGTTCACTACCCAGGGCGACATCACCGGCAGCGGTTCGATGGCGTTCGGACAGAACGGTACGCTGACGAGCGGCCAGGACGTCGACGTGGCAGGCAAGCTGCTCGCCAACGGATTGCAAGTGAGCGCGGCGAACAGCGTCACGCTGACCGGTGTGCAGGCCGGCGGCGAGTTCACCGTCACGGCGAACGGGGCGGCGGGCAATGGCAACGTCACATTTAACGGCAATGCCGCGGCCGTGGGCGCAACAACTGTGCAGGCTGCGGGCGACGTGGTGGTGAACGGGACGCTGGCGGGCGGTGCGCAGGTTGCACTGACCGGACAGGGCAGCGTCACGGTGGCTTCTGCCGGGACGGTACAGTCTGTCGGCAGTACTGCATTGACGGCGGCCACGGGCAGTGTGAACTCCACCGGCACCGTGAACAGCGCCGGTACGCTGGTCGCACAGGCCGCACAAAATGTCTCGCTGACCGGCGCGACCAGCGCAGTCGGCGACATGACGCTCGCAGCGGGCACGGACGTGACAACCGGCGGCACGCTTGCCGGTCAGGGCAATGGCACGATCACGGCCGGCCAGGATGTGAATCTCGGCGGCAGTAACGGCTTCACGAAAGACGTCACCGTCACGGCAGCGAACAACGTCAACGTGCCCGGCGCGTTACAGGGCAACAACGTCACGCTGAATGCGGGCAACTCCGCCACGCTCAACAATGTCCAGGCCAACTCGGCACTGGCGGTTACGGCGAACGGGACCAGTGGCGCGATTACGGTGAACGGTTCGGTCACCTCTCAGACCGGCAGCACCCTGAACACGGCGGGTTCGGTGGTGGTTGCGGCAACTGGCACGCTTGGCACGTCGGCGACGATGGGTGTCACCGCGGCGGGCAATACGACGATCGCCGGTACGGTGGTGTCGAACGGCAGCATGAACCTCGCGAATACCGCCGGGTCGCTTACCAGTACCGGCACCATCGAGTCCGGTACCGATCTCAACATCGGCGCGGCGCAGTCGATCGACCTCGGCACGAACAGCACGTCTGCGCTCGGCAATCTGTCGCTGACTGCCGGGCAGAACATTACGATGAACGGTTCGGTCGTGAGCCAGGGCAACGGCACGCTCAACGCGGGCGGCACGATTAGCGGCGCGGGAGCGCTCGCATTCGGTAACGCGGCGAGCCTGAGTTCCGGCGGCGATACGGACCTGACGGGTTCGCTGCGCGGCGCGACGATCCAGACCAGCGCGGGCGGCTCAGGCACGTTTGCGAACGTGCAGGCCGGCAACACGATTGCGCTGACGGCGAACAACGACCTCAACCTGACGGGCACCCTGGCCGGCGGTTCGACGGTGGCGCTGACCTCGGGGCAGGACATCAATATCAGCGGCTCGCTGCAATCGGCCAGCGATACCAGCCTGACGGCACTGTACGGCACGGTCGGCGTGACGGGCGCGGTGAACAGCGATGGTGCGCTTAACGTCTTCGCGGGCACGGACATCAACCTTGGCGGCGCGACGACGGTGGCGCTCGATACGACGTTGCAGAGCGTGCGCGATGTGAACGTCACAGGGTCGCTCAACGGCCAGGGCAACGGCACGATTTCGGCTGGACGCAATATCGGCGGAGCCGGGTCAATTGCGTTTACCCAATCTGCGGTCCTGAACGCGGCCGGCACGATCTCGCAAGGCGGCTTGATTCAAGGCCAGAACGTGCAGGTTTCGGCAGCGGGCGACGTCGCGGTCAATAACATCGAATCGGCCTCGACGATCGGCTTGACCGCGGGGACGAGCGGCAGCGGCAACCTGACGGTGAACGGCGCAGCCGCCGCAGCCAGTGCGATTAGCGCGGCGGCGTACGGCGACGTAACGGTAGCGACCGGGGGCAAGCTGGCAGCCGGCACGACGCTCGGCGTCACGGCACTGAACGGCATCAATGTTGCAGGTGCGCTCGAATCGAACGGCGATACTGTGCTGAATGCGCAGCAAGGCAGCCTGAACGCGACCGGCGGCATCAACAGCGGCGGGGTGCTGAACATCACGACTGGGCTCGATCTGTCTCTTGGCGCAAGTACGAGCGCCGTGGGCGACGTGACGCTCAATGCAGGGCGCACCGCGACGCTGAACGGCACGTTGGTGGGGCAAGGCAACGGCTACGTCAACGCCGGACAGGACATCAACGGCCCGGGTACTCAGGCCTTCACAAATACGGCAGTCCTTAGCGCTCAGAGAGACATCGCGCTGACGGGTTCGCTGCAGGCCAATTCAGTGCAGGCGACGGGCGGCGACAGTGCCGCACTGAACAACGTCACCTCGGCAACGACGCTGACGCTGACCGCCAACGGCAACGCGGGCAACGGAGATGCAGCCGTTACGGGCGCAGCAACGGCGCCGGGCGTGGTGGCGTTGACGGCGGCGCGCGACGTGCTCATCAGCGGGTCGCTGGGTGGTGGCTCGACCGTGACGCTCGCGGCACAGCGCAACGCGACGGTCAGCGGCACCGTGCAGTCGGTGGGCGATCTGGACGTGACGGCCACCAACGGCAACGCCACGCTGACTGGCACGACCACGACGACCGGTGCGCTCAATGTGACGTCGGGCGGGAATACCCAGCTTGGCGGCCAGGTCGCGGTTACGGATAACCTCACGGCACAGGCAGGCGGCGATATCACGTTGACCGGCAGCGTTGCGGGTCAGGGCGCGGGTTCGCTGACGGCAGGGCAGGACATCACGGGCGGCGGCTCGGCGGCGTTTGCGCAGGCAGCTAGCGTGAGCGCGGCAAATAACGTTGCGCTGACCGGCTCGCTGCAAGGCGCGAGCGTCACGGTGACGGGGGGCAATAACGCCGGGCTGGGTTCTGCACAGGCTGTCACCGGCAATCTGAGCGTGACCGCGAACGGCAACGCCGGCGCGGGCGATGTGACATTCGGCGGCGCGGTGACTGCGCTCGGCACGACGACGCTGCAAGCAACACGCGATGTCAGCGTCACGGGCGCGATCAACAGCGGTGGGACGACGAGCATCACGGCGGCGCGCAATGCCGCCACTGCGGGTGTCAACTCGGCTGGCGATCTCACGATGACGGCGACGAGCGGCAACCTCACTGCCGCGAGCGTGACGACGCAGGGCAATCTGAATGCAAGCGCCGGACAGACCTTGAGCGTGTCCGGGCAAACCGCGGCTGCGGGCAATGCCACGCTGAACTCGGGCGGCGACATGACGCTCACGGGCGGGATCGCTGCTCAGAACACGGGGACGCTGACCTCGGGTGGCAACCTGACTGCCGGCTCGGTTGCCTTTGGGCAGCAGGCGACGCTCAACGCGGGCGGCGGCATCAACGTGAGCGGCAGCGTCGCGACCAACGGCAATCTTGCGGCGACGGCGGGTGACAGTCTGTCGATGGGGTCCGCGCAGGCCGGCGGCACCGTTGGGCTGCAGGCAAAGGGACTGGATGGGACTGGCGATGTGAGCGTGCAGGGTGCGCTGACTTCGGGTGTGGCGACTAGTGTGGTGGCGGCGCGCGACGCAAACGTCGGCGGCAACCTCACGAGCGGCGATGCGGTGACGGTGACGGCGGGCCGGAATCTGACGGTGGGCGGCAATCTGAGCGCCAACGCGAATACGGCGTTGACGGCTACGAGGGGCAACCTGGGCGTCGCCGGCACCCTGACGAGCGTGGGCAATCTGAACGCGAGTGCTGGCGGCACACTGGGGCTGGCAGGTGGACTGATCAACGGTGACACGACGCTGACGTCGACCGGGACGACGACGCTGACGGGGGCGCTGTATGGCCTTGGTTCGGCAACGATCAATGCGGGTGGATCGGTTATCGGTGGCGGTGCGCTGACGTTCGGCAAGGACATCGCCATTACGGCGGGCGCAGGCGTGACGCTTGGCGGCATTCAGGGCGCGGGGCAACTGACCGCGACTTCCGCCGGCGACATGTCGTTGGGCGCGACCACGGCGGTGGGTAACGTCACGGCAACTTCGACGGGCGGCAGCGTGGCGTTCAACGGCGCGCTGCAGTCGGGCGGCAACGTGCAGATCCAGGCGGCGAACAATGCGACGGTGACGGGCGCGGTGTCGTCGATGGGGACCGTGAACGTCAAGGGGACCAACGGCAACGTGAACGTCGCCGGGGTTTCTTCGAACGGCGATACGACCATGACGGCTGGGCAGACGCTGACGTTGTCCGGCACGAGCACGGTGGCGGGCGAGTTTACGTTGTCGGGCGGCAATGTCACGTTGAGCGGGTCGCAGGGGGGATCTAAAGATGTGACCGTATCCGCACGGGGCACGCTGGATGCAAGCCAGGCTTCGCTTGTGTCGACGCAGAACATGCAGTTGACTGGGACGAATGTGACGGTTGGGACCGCTATTGTTGGCGGGAATCTGACTGCGCAGGCTTCGAATCAGTTGTCGCTGGTGGGCGGCAGCGTTGATGTAGTTGGTGCGGCTTCGCTGGTTTCGCAGAACGGGCTCTATAACGCCAGCAACGTTTTGTCGGGTGGGAATCTGTATGTGTCGGCGCCGAGTTTGACGAATACGTCGAGTGGTTCGCTTGTGTCGACTAATACGACGACGATTGACGCGACGAGTTTTACTAACTCAGGCACGGTGAACGGGGGCACAACGAACGTCAACGTGGGTGGCGGGCTTGGCAATGTTGGTGGTGCGTTGATGGGCCTGAACGCGCTAACTATCAATACCGGTTCGTTGAACAACCAGAACGGGCTGATTTTTGCGGGAAACCCCACCACACCAGGCGGTCCGACGACGGGAAACCTGTCGCTGACAATCAACGGCGGAAACGGCTCATTCAATAATGCCAACGGCGAGGTGATGGCGCAGGACAACCTCAGCATAAGAGCGGTAAATATGGCGCTTGACCCGTCGCAGGGGACGATCAGCCAAGGCGGGCAATTGTCGATTACCGCGGGTTCAATCAGCGTCGGTGGCACCTGGAATTACGGCGGTCTGGGTGTGACCATTGATGGTCTGAATGGCATTACCAATACCGGAACCATGAATGGCACCGCACCGCTCACGTTGACCACGGGCGGTACGTTCACGAATTCGGGCCAGGTAATCGGGGATGACGTGACTGTGAACGGGACGGTCAGTAATACGGCTGGCGCTGTGTTGCATGCGGGCGATACGTTCACAATCAACGGTGACGTGACCAATCGAGGGGACATCGAAGCGGTCAACACGCTCGCCGTCAACGGGAATAACTATGATAACCAGTACGGTACGACGCAGACGAACGGAAACATCCAGTTTTCGCTGGGTGGAACTCTGACCAATACTGCGGGCACTATCTCAGCCGCAGGAAATATCAACATCAATGCGGCAGCGGTTATCAACAACAGCACGCAAGGCGCAAATGTATCGACCACACAGCTCGTATCTGCGGCGGACGATCCGGCATTGTTCGGTTCCATTGTGGTTGGCACGGAGACTACCTACGGATTCACTGGGGGAAACGGTGGCTCCTATTACGACGCAACCGGCACGGGCACGGCGACACTTGCCCTATTGGGCCCGGACCTCACTAACGGGGTTCTCGATGTCGCGCTGAATTCCTCTCTTACGGGAGAGTACGGTGTTCAACTGACACCGTCGACGCAGATTGGCAGTTCGTTGCAGTCAGTCGGGGCTGTGAGCGAGACAATCGCTCTACCTGGCATCGATCGGACCATCACTGCTCCCGGCGTGGGAACGCCCGGCGTCATCATGGCTGGAGGGTCAATCAATCTGACAGCGGGTTCGTTGTCAAATGAGGCCGGCACGATTTCCGCAGGTCTCGATGTCAATCTGAACCTGCAGTCCCTTAACAACGGCTCGTTGGGCAACGTCACCGCGCAGGTCGTAGACACCGTCGATCAGACACAACTTAACGCGTTCATGGCGGAACTGGACGCACTAGGCGTGGCCGGTCTGTATAACGCACCGATTCCGTGGGAACCAGGCGGCTACGTAGGGAACGAGTCAACAGTTACCTTCAATTCAACAGCTACGGTTCCAGCAAGTAGCACAACCACAACGACCACCTTTGGCCAGCAGGGGCTGATTGTGGCGGGGCGTGATCTGAACCTCTCCGGCGGAAACCTCGTAAATAACGGCGATCTGTATGCCGGTCAGAACTTCAACGCTCAGGCGACCCAGTCGTTTCAGAATGTCGGCCAGCAGATCAGCACAACATCAAGTTCGCCTGGCTGCTCGAGCGGCGGATGCGCCTCCGGAACGGGGAGTGGAAACGGCCCAACTTCCAATAGCTTCAGCTACGAAACGCAGAGCGCGACTATCTACGCCGGCAACGACCTTGTAATTGCCGCTGGACAGATCAACAACACGTTCGGCAATTTGCTGGCTGGACACGACATCGTTATTGGCGGGGTTGGTACGACAGCTTCCTCGACGACCCCGGCCCAGAGCCTGAACAACACATCAGGAAATATCGTTGCCGGCAACAACATTACGCTTGATGTCTCTGGCGCGATCACTAACAACCTGCCACCTCCGGTGCCGGTGCTGCAGAACTATGGGAGTAAGCAGCAATATACCGGCTGCATGACCGCGGGTGGCTACAAGCAAGGCTATTGCCAGGCGTATGTGGATCAGCAATCCGGCAACTCTTCAGTGATAAGCGCGGGTAACAATCTGCAGATCAGCGCGGGCAGTCTTACGAACATCGGTAGCCTGATATCGGCCGGCACCAGCGCGACCATTGCGGTCAGCGGGCCGGTTGTGAACGAAGCGCAGACGCTCAACGCGTACTGGCATTCCGAGTGGGTTCAGGAAACCGGGATGTTCAGCAGCGACATCCATCACAACACATGGGCCTGCGGGTCGGTCGCAGAATGCACGGCGCTTTACGGTAGCGCGTATACGAGCGTGGGTGGAACAATCGATCCTCCGACGCCGGTGGGGAATATTGCCGCGACGATCCAGGCGCCGAATCTGTCGATCTCGTCCGGTGGGCAGATCCAGAACGTCGGCAATGTGATTGGGACGTCAGTTACGTTGACAGGGCAGAAACTCATCAACGGTATCACCACGGCGAATACCTACACACCGGTTGTTAACGCGCCGTCCCAGGTGATTTCATTGAGCCCGGTGAACATGCCAGGGCTGAGTGTATCGGTGCCACGATCGGTGGGAGAGCCGCTTCCAACGGCGGTCGCGGGCATCGCGTCGTATGTCGACCAGTCAATCAGTTCTACGGCGAGCGCTTCGGAACTCGGGCCGCAAAACTTGCTGAATGCATTGCCCGCGAGTCTGCAGCCGAGCTCGACGCTCTTTTATTACAACCCGCAGGAAGAGGACTTGGTTCTGCAGCAAGCTGCGTTGCAGCAAACGGGTCAGGCGAGTTTCATAACAGGACTTTCATATAACAGTACGACAGGTGCTTCGGTAACCGATCAGGAAAAACAGGATCTGTATGGGAACGCAGTTGTCTATGCAGAGCAGAACAACATACAGCTTGGTACTGCGCTGACGCAGACTCAGATCAACGCACTTACCGAACCGATGCTCTGGTATGTCGAGCAGACGGTGCCTGATCCGAGTTGCTCGGGTACCGGTATTGCCACGTGTCCGACAATTACCGCGCTGATGCCGCAGATATACCTGCCACAGAACTCAAGTGCGTTGTCGGCGGGGGGCAACATCGAGGCGAGCAACAGCCTGACGCTGAATTTCGGTAATGCAGCGAATGGCGGCAGCGTGACGAATACGGGGACGATTACCTCGGGTGGCACGCTAACCGTGGACACAGGGACGCTGACGAATGAGGCGAACCAGGTCAACGTTGGCAGTATCTGGAACTCGGTAAAGGGCGGATATACCAATACGACCGGTACGGAAGTGCAGCCCGGCGGCTTCATGAGCGCGGCGAACATGGACCTGAACGTGCAGACGTTGAATCAGGTCGGTGGCGCGTTGCAGGAGCTCAATAGCGACGGCACGGTGAATCAGGCGGGTACGCAGCAGGTACTGGCTGCCTTGCAGCAGCAACTGGGCGGGGATTTCACACAGAGTACTGTCAGTAACAACCTGAACACGAGTTTTACCAAGGAGGGTGGCTCGTTCGGCATCACGCAACTGGTTGCCTTGGTAGCGGCAGTCGTGGCAACCGTCGTTACCTATGGTGCAGCGAGCGAGACGATTGGGTTAGCCGCCGGTGCGACGCAGGCGGCCGGCGATGCTGCGATCGGGGCAGCCGCTGAGGGCTCGACAGCAATGGCCACTGCGGCGGCGGAAACGGGTGGCACTTTTATGGCGGCCACAGCAGGAGCCAGCGCGGGTCTTGGAAATATCGTGCTGTCCGCGGGTATTGCGGGTATGGTAGGCAGCATGACGAGCCAGGTGATTGGCACAGGTTCGATCAACTGGGGCGATGTTGGCGAGTCCGGGCTGGTGTCTGCGCTGACGGCGGGTTTGACCAACGGCATCACGTTCAACGCGACTAATGGCATCGGATTCACGACGGGTGCGACGACCGTAGCGGACCCATCACTGGCCAGCCTGGCAGGTGTCCAGAATATCGGTAGTAATCTGGTCCCGCAGGCAGGGGTTCCAATTGCATCGAATCTGCCGGCGGAGGCGCTCGCATTCGGTGCTGACGCGACGATCCAGGCGGGGGTGCAGACTGCGATCGAAGGCGGCAGTTTCCTGAATGCTCTGAAGAATGATGCGGTCTCTGACGTCGCGGCGGCGGCTGCATATGCGATCGGTAACGAGTTCGGGCCGACGGGCACCGATCCGAACTACGCGGCGAGTGTGGCGAGTCACGCGATTCTCGGCTGTGCCGCGAGTGCGGCTGAAGGGACGGGGTGCGCCAGTGGGGCGATTGGCGGGGCTGCCAGTGCGCTGGTGACGCCGCTGACGCTGGGGGCGATGGATCCGAACCACGACCCGTTGACCACGGAGCAAACCGCCGTCGCGGCAGCGATCGCGATGCTGGCCGGTGGCGGGGCTGCTGCTGCGTTAGGTCAGAATGCAACGGCAGCGGCCACGGCAGCTGAAAACGAGGCGTTGAATAATGGAACGAAGCATTGGGTGTCCAACCTTGCGTTCTGTATCCTCTGCTTCATGGGCGTTCAGTCGGGTTCCGACAATGCATTCGAGGTTTCGAAGAGTCCCTTTTCGGATGATCCGTCGCTCGGGGTCAGTTCGAAAGACGAACTCGACGTTGATCCGTTGCCAAGGGGTACTCCCTTTGGGCAAAAACCGAAATAATCGATGGCTTGATCCTATTTCGCGCGAGGAGATATTTGATGGTGGCCGCAGAAGATTGGGCTCGGGAACCCGACGTCGATGGCTTGCGAAGCGCTCTCGAAGCATATGCATTGGACCCAACGGAAGGGGAGTCGCAGTTCCTTGCTTTGGCCAAGAAAGGCTCAGTGCTAAGCATGGTCAAATTGGGCTATATATATGCGCACAGGCCCGCTGATAGAGGTGGGCCAGACTTCACGGCGGCAGAGTCTTGGTACTTAGCTGCAATCCAGGCTGGCAGTAAGGTTGCAACCTATAACTTGGGATCGCTCTATCTCAGGCAGAAGGATTACGTCAAGGCGCGTGTAACGTTCGAACAGGGTACTGAGATGCGATACGGCCCATCCATCTTCAACTTGGGCCGAATGTATTTATATGGCCTCGGTATCGACAAAGACTACGATCGGGCGCTCGTTTTATATAAGCAGGCCGCTGCCTTGGGAAACCTCTGGGGAAAACTATCCGTTGCAACCATGACGGTAACGCTTGGCAATAGCATGCTGACAAAATTGAAAGGGCTTCTCATGGTGGCCGTAGCTGCAACGCAGTTCAGAATACAGAAATGGCGGGACCCGAAGAGCGAGCGACTGACAAAATAAGGCGACTTGTGTTCTTCTACGGCAGATGGCTGGAACTGAGAATATATGTGCGCGAGTGGGTGAAACCCGTTGCTGTGGCCGTCGCGTTTTTTGCGTTCGCCATTTGCTTATCCCTCGTGCTGTATCAGTGCTCTGTGCATGAACTGCGTGGCGCGACAGTCGAACACGGTTATGCGACCGTCGAACGCGTTGCGCTTACTTCCAAAGGCAGCAAGAGCTTCGATTTGATTCGAGTCTTGACGTTACGTGTCAACGGCAAAGATGTTGTCTTCCCGACCCAAACGGCCTTCTCGGCTGGCGAGGTTGTAGGGGTCAGCTATCGAATTGGCAAGAGTGGCAAAATCTACGTGGACAGCGTGTATTCGGCAACGGATCGCTAGAGCACTAGCGAGGGTCTACTCTCAGCCTCCTGCTGGTTTTGAAAATTTGCGTTAATGCAAAAGGATTTCGATGGCAGGATAGGCTTGCGCCGGTTTTATCGCCCGCAGCATTATCGTATCGATGAGTAGTGAACCGAACCCAGCCGAGCGCCGGGTTTGTGCTTTATGGCGCCGGAGCGCATCGCGGCGCTGTCGTTCGATTGGTGCGATTGATCATGATGGTTTGTCATCGAGATTGCTGCGACGATTGACGCACCGAATCTGTCGATCACGTCGGACGGGGTCATCCAGAACGTTGGCAATGTGATCGGAACATCAGTAGCGCTGACCGGGCAGAAGCTGATTAACGGGATCACGACCGCGAACACCTACACGCCGAGCGTGAATGCGCCTTCGCAAGTGATTTCGTTGAGTCCTCTGACTATGCCTAGGCTGAACCTGTCAACGCCTAGAACAATTGGTATGGGCTCTCGTTGCCGACACCGATAACAGCGACGGAACGACCACGCGGACCACAAGCTACGACAACACCTTCAACGCTGCGCCTGCGACTGCGTTAATGCTGGCAGGCGGGACAATCAACGGCTTGCTTGGGCAAGACCCGGCGACAGCAGCGACATGGGCCGAAATCGACGCGCTGAACAACACGTTGAGTTCGAAGTCGGGCCACAGAATATCGACGCGTGGCAAGATTTCAATTTTGCCGGTCGACGTCGTATGGCCCGCTGCCAATCTCGGACGATTACATCCTGAGGCGTCTGCTAGTTAGCAGGAAAGCGTGCGCTCAACGCATCGAGAATGTCACTCTCCCAATTCTTCGCCGTTATGTTGGTAGCCAGCGCGCGCTTCGAATCCACTTCTACGCGGGTGCTGTTCGGGCGCGGTCCGGCCTCTACAAAGATGGCGACATTCTCCCCATAGCTAAACGCACTCATGCCACGTTGGGCCAGCGCATATCCATCCGCATGGTTGTCTCCTACGTAGTCCAGGCCAGCGGACTTCACTACACCCGGTAGAGCGGCCCAGACAGCATCTTGGTTAGCCGCGTATACGCGTGATGGTCCGGTGCCCTTGGCCGCCCTGGCATCGGCCAAAGTGTTGCACCCCGATAACAGGACAGAGGCGGACAATGCGAATATAGCGAGCATGCCGGGAATATTTCTCATCAGGGTCTCTCTCTTGTGGTGGTCGGTGGTCAAATTAATTTTCTGTGGATAGTGTTTTCAATGATCTGTGCTTCATCGTACTGCGAATGACCGGAGCCCAACGGAATGTCATTTCGGTTCTCCATTGCTAGGATATCGGCGCTCGGAGAAAGAACTTGAATCATTGAGGGCCAGGAATATTGAAGGGGCACAGATATACGGTAAGTCGGATTATTCGAGAGTGGTCAAGCATGGATACCTCGTAACGGATTGACGCGAGCCCACCCTCCTCGTCGTCTGCACTTAAACGCTCGCTAGTCCCCAATCTTCCTCACCCATTCCAGCAACTGTCTCGCATGAGTCGACCACGTCCGCTCGTTTTGAGAAATTCATGCGCTCGCCTGTTGTCCTAACTTCCGTACCGTAGCTCGGTTTTCGTAGGCCCACTCCGTTGCGACTAGGAATGGTCCGGACACCACTGAACAGAGTGTCGTGTAACATTCATGAAAGTTTCGAGAGACTTCAGGATTGTCATTCGCCGCTCAGCCCTCGCTTCGAAGAACGTTGAGCTTTCGGTGGTATTGTCCAGCTTCAATTTCGATCGGTATTTCGATGAGTCAGAGAGGCTGGTGTCGCTGGGGCCGTTCTTTGGGGGGCGACGCGGCTGACGAGTGCATGAGAATGCTTGAAGCGCTTGGTTTGACATGCATTGACGACTTTTTCATTTTCGCTGACTTCGTTCCCGATTGGTGTTCGTTCGAAGTCTTTTGACATTTTGCCTTTGGAAAGAAAATGCCGCTTATCTTTGGCCCCAAAAACTCTCGCTATACATATACTGGTAGCCCTTGTCCACACACGGACCTAGCTCTGAACGTCGTTGCCGTGGCTCTCGGTGAGGCTATAGTGCAATATGAATCTCACTTTAACAGTTATTTTCCTGAATGAAGCCAATTACCTACTACGCGCTACGTTGCTCGTCCAAGGATGAAAAAGTTCTCATCGGGCGCGTAAATGCCTACTTGGAAACTTTGCATCGGACAACCTCGAAAGCTAAGCAGCCGGGACTCCTAGGACGCTACGCGCCATTTGTTGTCAAGCATTTCTATTGGAACTTGAACAAGGACGCTGGCACTTGGTTCGATATTTACCCAAATAAAGACACCAGAGGTGAGTTTTTCTTTCCAACGTTCCAAGATCATGCGTGGCTACTGCATGTCCGCATCAATATCAAGGCTTATCCGGATGCAACCGAAGCGAAAGCTGAGCAATTCATAACGTCCCTGCTCGCGGCTATCGTTTTTGATGTGGTAGTGGTTCAAGAGAATGATGGGCCGTAAGCGTAATGGTCGGTGTGGGATATATGTTCAATTTCCCGCGGACATGTTGGACACCCCGGACGTCGTCGACATGTAAACGCCCATCACTCTGCAATTTCCCTCACCCATTCCAGCAACTGTTTCGCATGAGTCGACCACGTTCGCCCGTTTTGGGAAATCCATTCGCTCGCCTGCTGTCCTAACTTCCGCGCTGCCGCCCGGTTTTCATAGGCCCACTCCATCGCGGCCAGCAGTTCGTCGACGTCGCTTTCACCCCACCCATCGGTTTGCTTGCCTTTGTGCTCTGAAATCGCCGTTTGCTTTTCAAGGATGATGCTGTTCTCTGCGGTAAGAATGTCGCGCCTGATAAGCGACCCCTAGGCCACTCGACTGCGTTCCTGACAGAAGCCTTTCGGTTCGCGCAACTCAGCTCGCAAACCCGCTTCCCCAAGCGCATACGCCACACAACGCCTGGCGAGAATGTCAGTCGGATCGACAAGATTCACCACGCGACCGTCGCCTGAATACATCCGCCCCTCAGGCAGCAGCAACGGCAACTCCGTACACCCAAGAAGAATCACTTCAACACCACGTTCGCTCAATTCATCCACAGCCACCATAACATCGTCGACACATTCACCTGCCGAGAACCCAGCCTTCACTCCGCGTTCCCCATAAATCGCATTCATCACACGCTTCTGTAGCACATCACTCGGCACGACCTGTTTCAATCCGAGCGCTTCCAGCGCTTTCTGATAGACCCCGCTGGTGATCGTGCCTGTCGTCGCCAACAATCCAACTTCACTCAATTCGGGAAACGCGGTCCGCAGGTATTCGACACTCACGGTCAGCATATTGACGATCGGCACATTCAAATACGGTTGAATCCGCTCCACGAACGCATGCGCGGTATTGCAGGGAATCGCGATAATGTCCACGTCGCCCGCTTCCAGCTTCTTGCACGTTGCATACAGCGACACCGTCGGGTCCGGACCATCGCCCAGTAGATTCTCCGTGCGATCCGGAATCTGGGGATTCTGTTCGACCAGTAATTTGATGTGCTCCTGGTCGCGCGTAGCCGGTGTGCTGCGTACCACCTTCTGCATGAAATCCACAGTCGCGGCGGGGCCGACACCACCCACAACGCCAACCTTGAACGTGCGGTCGCGGCTATCGTATTGACTCGCTGCTGCGTATTGAGCGTACACAAGATTCGAATCGACGATTGGCACGCAGAGCGGCCCGATCTGATCTGCCACGAGACCGATCTCCGTCATCCCAGGGATGATCAGTTCCGCACCCTGCTCGATCAGATCCAGACAAGCGTCGCGCAACAGTTCCAAAGGCTTGCCGTTGCACCCACCGCTTTTGATACCACCTTCTCCATAGACGGCCGCTGTGACAGGATCGACGTCGCCCAAGGCCCCCCGCTGCGGATGCAACACTTCGAACGCCGGTGTGCTGAAATATCGCTCGAACAGACGCTCGTCGCGAATGTAATCCGAGGTCAGCACACCGACACGCCGTACCTGAGGAAAACTACGAACCACATGCTCACGTAGCGCCTCGACCATGTCGACGATCCGCACCGACACGTTCTCCTGCAATTCTCCGATGAATGTATGGCTCAAGAAACATGGCAACACAACCGTCGTGACGCCTCTCGTTTCGAAATCGCGAATCATGTCGAAGATATAGAGCTTGCGCTCAGTCGTCGCGGCGCGCGCTGCGCTTGCGTTGCGAAACGGATGTTGCTCAAACACGATGTCGAAGTGCTCTGAAGCGCCCCGCCCCGGACTTGCTTGAATCAGTTTGAACAACACATCTGCGCTAGCGAGCGGTCCCAGCCCGCCGATCACGCCAAACACTCGCTTGCCTGGCAAATTCCGTGCTGTCATTGCACTTCGCTCTGAAGTTGCTCGAACTGCGTGGCAGCAGCAGCGCTGACGTTGTTACGGCGCGTTTCCCATTTCGCGATCACCGCAGTTGCCACGCTATTGCCGATCACGTTCGTCATCGTTCGTCCCATGTAGAGAATCTGGTCGATGGCGAGCACCATCACCACGCCTTCGACGGGCAAGTGAAACAACGGCGCCACGGCGGCCACCACTACGACAGAACCGCGCGGCACGCTGGCCATGCCCTTGCTGCTCAGCATCAGCACCAATAGCATGAAAATCTGTTGCGACAGCGGCATGTCGATACCGAAGGCCTGGGCGATGAATATTGCCGCAAACGACTGATACATCATCGAGCCATCCAGGTTGAAAACGTAGCCGAGCGGCAGCGTAAAGCCAACGACCTTCTTGTCGACGCCGAATTTCTCGAGTTGCTCGGTCAGACGCGGATAGGCAGCTTCACTGCTGGCGGTCGAAAATGCGAGCATGGCCGGTTCGCGCACCGCCTTAAGCAGGGTGCCAACCTGTCTGCCGAGAAACAGGTAACCGACGCCGATCAGCGCCGCCCATAGCAACACCAGACCCAGGTAGAACGAACCAATCAACTTGCCGTAAGTCAGCAACACGTCCAAACCGCGTAACGTCACCGCCGATGCAATCGCACCGAACACGCCGAACGGTGCGGCGCGCATCACGTAGTCGGTCAGCCGCAGCATCACAGGCACCATGCCGTCGATCGCTTGCACAACCACCTTGACGCGGGCATCGTGCTTTAGCGCTCCAAGCCCCAGCCCGAAGAACAGGGAGAAGACGAGAATCTGCAAGATGTCGTTGCGCGTCATCGCATCGAGCAGGCTGATCGGAAACGCGTGCGTGACGATGTCCTTGAAGTTCAGCCCTGCCGTATTGAGTCCGGTGTTCACATCGCTGCCGCTCGCGACCATATGCAATCCTGAGCCTGGCTGCAGGACGTTGGCGAGCACAAGACCCAAGGCGAGCGATACAAGCGACGCGCAGATAAACCAACCCACCGTGCGCAGCCCAATACGTCCAACGTCTTGGCCGCTGTCCATACTCGCCAGGCCTGACACGAGCGTGGCGAATACCAGTGGCGCAATGATCATCTTGATGAGCCGCAGAAAGATGTCGGTGATGATCGAGAAATAGCCGGCCACGGCTTTCGCTGAGGATGCGTCGGGGGCGCTCGCGTGACATGCGTAACCGGCTGCGACGCCGAGTACCATGCCGACGGCAATATAGAGCGTGAGGCGATTTTTCATGTCTGTCCTTTTCCTGGTCGACTAGTACGGGCGTTCTTCCGGGCGCGTCTTCTTGGAGTGGAGGACGCGCGGGTGCATCGCCTTTCCGCTTGCGTGGACCAGCGTACGGAGAAGACTTGGACGGATACTAGAGACGAAAGAAATGAACGTAATGCGGCTTTGACATTGCACTATGCGGTAGCCGCATAGGTCCCGGAGGAAGGGGCATTCACTGTGGGTCAGGCCTCCGCGCGGGACTCCAGATACGTCCAGAGCTGCTTGAGCAGCGGCATGTCGTTGTTTCGGTCGCGATACAACCGCAGTTGTAGGTCGAGTTGCCAGGTCCGGTCGCCGGCGACCACTAGCGTGCCGTTCTCCAGTTCCGCCTCGATCAGGCTTTTTGGCAGCCAGGCAATGCCTTCGCCATTGAGCGCGAGCTTCTTGAGCACGTCGGCCATGTCGGACTCGAAATGCGGAACCAAAGCGGGATTCTTGCTCGCGCGATGCAGCAGCAGATGCAGGCAGCGGGCAAAGTAGGTGGTTGCGCTATACCCGATCAGCGGCAGCGGGCGACCCGGTGTCCCGGGAAGTCTGAACGATGGCGTAGAGCGCTGGTTCGGAGTGCAGATCGGCAGGAATACGTCGCGCCCGACGGTGAGGTGAGGATAGCGCGTGGCGTCCAGATGCAGGGGCAGCTCTGGGTGCTCGTACGCGAGCATCAGTTCGCAGTTACCGTTGACCAGCATCAGAATCGAGTCGTGTACATTGGTCGGTACGATGCGCACTCGCAGCCCGTTAAAGCGGCTTTGTAGCGATTGCAGCCAGTCGGGAACAAATCCAACTGAGAGTGCGTGACCGGCGGCGATCTGCAGTCCTGTCCCCGGCATGCGCTGCTCGCTGCGAATGATTGCGCGAGTGTCGAATAACTTGCCGACAATGTCCTCAGCGGCTTCCAGAAAGAGTCGGCCCGCCGGCGTGAGCGTCGGCGGGTAGGTACTGCGGTCGATCAATTCGGCTCCAACCCACTGTTCGAGCGCCTGAATGCGCCGGCTTAGCCCGGACTGCGTGACGTTGCGCAGTTCGGCAGCGCGCGAGAAGCTCTGGTGCTGCGCAAGCGCGATGAAATCCTCGATCCACTTGATTTCCACGTTAGCTCCTGGACAGAGTGTTATCCGGCCGGCTTGGCTGGCGCCAAGGCGATTGATTCTAGCGTCGCCATTTTTTATCGCCAACCGCAGCGTAGGTATGGCGCCGTGGCGCGTAGAGCCGTCTTTGTGGTTCGTCGGATAGGTAGCCCATGGCTCGCGTTTCCCAACGCTTCACCATTAACCAGATGCAATACATCACTTCAATGGGGAATTGACACAGTTAGTATTGAAGACGCGAAACGAATTCGCCGCCCAACGTCCATTCATCATATGGTTTCGCATGTGGCGATCAACCAACACACGCCAAAAAAACAATTATCATGGGTGTGCCGGATTGCCTGGAAGCCTTTCTAGATATAGCTATCCACCATTTCAATTTCCTGAAAAATAGAATTTCAATATCAATCAATTTTTCACCATCAAACCATCAGATATATTTGCGCCGCAGTAGCCAATCAGTCCTGGCGCAATAAGCAATGGTCACTCCTGCTACACGTCCGCTCTGAAAAAAACAGGCTCAAAACCCATTAAGCCAAACGGTTTGCGACTGACCTCACCCACACGATAGCCAATCGAAACCCCTATCTCCAACCGGACAAATTCCCATGAAAAAAACAATCCTCGCCGTAGCGTCTCTCGCAGCCATGACCTCGGTTGCTCACGCACAAAGCAGCGTCACGCTGTATGGCGCGGTGGACACCAGCGTTGCGTACTTCAGCAACCAGCAAGGCACCAACCACTCCGGCGGTACGTTCCAGATGTCCGCCGGCAATCTGTCGCCGAACCTCTGGGGTTTGAAGGGCACGGAAGATCTGGGCGGCGGCCTGGCAGCCATCTTCAAGTTGGAAAGCGGCTTCAACATCGACAACGGCCGTCTCGGCCAAGGTCAACGTATGTTCGGCCGCACTGCAATGGTCGGCTTGACCGGTGACAGCGTCGGTACGGTCAGCTTGGGCCGTCAGTACGATCCACTGATCGACCTGATCCAGCCGCTGACGAACGACGACACGTTCGGTCCGACCTTCGCGACGCCGGGCGACATCGATAACTACGACAATAGCTATCGCACCAACAACTCGATCAAGTACACCACGCCGAACTACGCGGGCTTGCAGGCATCGGCCATGTACGCGTTCGGCGGCGTGCCCGGCAGCGCGGCAAGCGGCCAGACCTATGCCGCCGCAGTGGCGTATAACCACGGTCCGTTCGGTTTTGGCGCGGGTTACTTCCACGCCAATAGCGACCACGGCACCGCCGCGACGTTCGACGGCCTGAACCCGGATGCGAGCAGCTTCGCGATTGATTCGCAAGCCATCAGCGGCGGCTTCGTGTCCGCGAACTCGATGCAGATCATCCGCGCGGCAGGCGATTACGTGTTCCGCAATTTCACGTTCGGCGTGTCGTATAGCAACGTGCAGTACAACAACTACGCGACCGCGTTCGGCAACCAGAACAACACGAAATTCAACACGGGTCAGGCTTACGTGAACTACCAGGTCACCCCGGCGATGGTTGTCGGCGTGGGCTACGACTATACGAAGGGTAGCGGTAACAACGTCACGGTCGCCTATAACCAGGTCAGCTTCGGCGCGGACTACTTCCTGTCGAAGCACACGGACATCTACTTGCTGGCCGGTTATCAGAAGGCATCGGGCAATACGATTGACGCAACGACCGGTGATGTGGTGGCCGCTGTCGCATCGATGGGCGACTTCGGCAACGACGCCTCTACCAACAAGCAAGCGATGGGCATGGTAGGTATCCGCCACAAGTTCTAAGCCACACAAGGACCTTGCCACAAAGAAAGCCCGCCTAAGTCGCTTAGGCGGGCTTTTGTTCGTGCACCTAGCGCCGTTTTTTCGCATCCCGAAGCAACTGCACAAACTGCCTGGCTGCGGGCGACAACACCCCGCCATTGCGCGTCACGATGCCGAAGGTCTGCGACTTCGACTCGAGTTTCACCGGCAGAATGCGCAGCATCTTATGCGTCTCGAACAACTTCGCGACGCTGGCAGGCAAGATCGAAACCAGATCGGCACTCTGCCGTAGCAGCGCGACGGTTACGAATGTGGATGCCGTCGAAATCTGGTTGGCGGGCATAGGCAGGCCAACGAGGTCCATTTCCCGCGCGAGCAGCGCGTTCATCGGCATCAGGCTCGGATAGGTGACCCATTTGTGATCCGCGAGATCCGCCAAAGTCACGGCGGCCGCCATCGGTGGATGATCGTAAGCAACCACAACGGACAGCGGCTCGTCGTCGAGCGCCTGATACTGGTACTTTGAAGGCTGGACCGACACACTCGCGCGGCCGATCACGAGATCGAGCTGACCATCGTCGAGCAGCGTGAGCATGCGCGCGCTGGTGTCTTCGACTATCTCGATCGACAGTCCCGGATGGCTGTCATGCAGTCTACTGACGATCGGTGCGACGACATCCGGTACCGCTCCCATGATCGCGCCGATCGCGAGCCGGCCGCCCGTGCCCGAACGTATCTCCGCTACTTCCTGGCAGAGCGAAGCGAGATCGGTCGCAAGAACCCGCGCGTAGCGGATCACGCAATGGCCAAACTGGTTCGCGATCAGCCCCTTCTTCGAGCGTTCGAACAACGGCGCTTCCAGCATGTCCTCAAGCTCGGCGAGCGCTTTGCTGGCGGCCGACTGCGTCATCGCCATCGCGCTGGAGGCCTTGTGCAGCGATTTGTGATCATCGAGCGCGATCAGCAACTGCAATTGCTTCATGCGGAGGCGCGACATCAGCACATCGAGCGTGTTCTTCGTGGCGGACACGGTGGAAAGACCTTTCCGGGTGAGTCGCAAAAGCGATCGGTTGATGGAAAGGTTTCACTATACAGTCCGGCTTGGGCGGTCGTATAGTCGACTGATTATTCGACACGACTATTGGAGACGATCTCAATGAGCCAGCAGACCTACCGCGGCGTGTTCCCAGTCGCACCAACCGTTTTCGACGACGCCGGCCGTATCGACTACGAAGGACAGAAGCGCGCCATCGACTTCATGATCGACGCCGGTTCGAACGGCATCTGCATTCTGGCGAACTTCTCCGAGCAGTTCGCGCTCACCGACGAAGAGCGCAGCACCTTGCAGAAAACGGTGCTGGAGCACGTTGCAGGCCGCGTACCGGTCATCGTCACCACGACGCATTTCAGCACGCACATCTGCGCCGAGCGCAGCCGTGCCGCACAGGACGCGGGCGCCGCGATGGTGATGATCATGCCGCCGTATCACGGCGCGACGATTCGCGTCGGCGAACGCGGCATCCAGGAGTTCTATAGCCGAGTGTCGGACGCCATCGACATTCCGATCATGATTCAGGACGCACCGGTTGCCGGCACGCCGCTGTCAACGTCGTTTCTCGCCAGGCTGGCGAAGGAAGTCGCCAACGTCTCGTACTTCAAGATCGAGACCCCGCAGGCCGCTTCGAAACTGCGCGAACTGATCGAGCTGGGTGGCGACAAGATTGTCGGCCCGTGGGACGGCGAGGAAGCGATCACACTGCTGCCCGATCTCGACGCGGGCGCAACCGGTGCGATGACGGGCGGCGGCTATCCCGACGGCATCCGCAAGATCGTCGATGCGTATTTTGCCGGTGACACTGAGCAAGCGGCCGAGCTTTATCAACAGTGGTTGCCGCTTATCAACTACGAGAACCGTCAGTGCGGCCCGGCCGCGTGCAAGGCGCTGATGAAGGAGGGCGGCGTGATCCGCTCCGACGCCACGCGCCATCCGTTTGCTCCCATGCATCCTTCCATGCGCGCGGGTTTGCTGAAGACAGCGCGCCGGCTCGACCCGCTCGTGCTGCGCTGGGGTAAGTAAGCGCCGTTCACCGTCTCCGTTGCAAGGGTTCAGACGTGCATGCGTGCCGATATCGGCACGCATGCACAACCGCGTGCGCTTTGCTAAAGCGCCTGCCGGCCACGGCAATTGATCGGCATCGGCCCCTGCTCGACGCGGCCAGCCGGTGCGGTCTCGGCACTCCTTCCCTTGGAGACCGGGATCGCATGCGCGCCGGTCCCGCCCGACTTGCGTCGCGCAGCATGCCGTTCGATGAGCCGCTGCAGCAGGCAGAACGCACACAGCAGCGCGCCGATCACGATGCGGGTCCACCACGAGCTGAGTGTCCCGTCGAAGGTGATGAGCGTCTGGATGGTCCCGAGAATCCCCACGCCGAAAGCCGAGCCGATCACATAACCGACACCACCCGTGAGCAAGGTGCCGCCGATCACCGTCGCGGCAATCGCGTCGAGTTCCATGCCCTGTCCCTGCAAACCGTAGCCCGACAGCACATACAAGGTAAACACCAAACCTCCGAGCGCGGAGCAAAAGCCGCTTAGCGCATACACGCCGACCTTGGTGCTTGCCACCGGCAAGCCCATCAACAATGCGGAGCGCTCATTGCCGCCGATCGCATAGACGTTGCGTCCAAAGCGCGTGAAATGCGCGACGAAGATGGCCACTAGGAGTGTCGCAATCGCAATCAGTGCACCGGATGTCAACGAAGCGCTGCCAATCTGCACGTGAAACCCCGAGATGGCGTGAAAGACCGGATCGTTGATCGTGATCGATTGCGTCGTGATCAGAAAGCACACGCCACGCGCGAGGAACATCCCGGCGAGCGTCACGATGAACGCCTGCAGGCGGAAGAAGTGAATCAGGGCGCCCATCGCCGCACCGTACAGTGCGCCTAGCAACAGGATCAGCGGCACGGTCACCCAGACCGGCCAATGGAAGTGTTCGGTGAATACGGCGGCAAGGATCGTTGTAAGTGCAACCACCGAACCCACCGAAAGGTCGATGCCACCCGACACGATCACAAACGTCATGCCGATGGCCACGATCAGCAGAAACGCGTTGTCGACGATAAGTCCGAGCAGCACCTGCAGCGAGAAAAAGCCGGTGTACATGACCGAACCGAATCCGAACAGCGCCACGAACAGGACGATGGTGACGACAATCGGCAGGGTGCGCGGGTCGAGCAGACGTTGGAGTTGCTGTTTCATCGGCTAGCCTCACTGAGGGACTTGACCAGCGGGCCGCGCAACATGCGCCGCGCGAACCTCGCCAGTACGGCCCGTGCGGTGGCCGACTGGATCACGCTCACGGCGAGCACCACCGCTGCCTTGACGACGAGCGTCGCCTCGGGTGGCACCCCGATCGTGTACGTGGTGTACGTCAGCGTCTGGATGATAAGTGCGCCGAGTACGGTGCCTGCCAGGCTGAAACGTCCGCCTAGCAGCGAGGTGCCGCCGAGCGTGACCGCGAGGATGGCATCGAGTTCGAGCAGCAGGCCAGCGTTATTGCCATCCGCACTGCGCACATTCGAGCTGATGAGAATGCCGGCAAATGCGGCCGTCAGGCCCGAAAACGCGTAGACGCTAAAGACGATGGCTGCGGAGCGCAAACCGACCAGCCTGGTCGCCACGGGATTGATGCCGATAGCGCGGATGAACAGCCCGAGCGCCGTGCGGTTCACCAGCAGCGCGGTCGCCACGATCGCCACCAGCGCGAGCCACACCGAGCACGGCACGCCCGCAAGATAGCCGCCTCCGACAGCAAGATATCCAGGCGCATCGATCGGGATGATCTGGCCGCCGGTCAGCAACTGGGCGACGCCGCGTCCCGCTACCATCAGGATCAGCGTCGCAATGATCGGCTGCATGCCGACGAAGGCCACCAGCAGGCCGTTCCACATCCCCGCCAGCAGGCCGACGCCAAGTGCTGCGAGAAGGGCGCTGCCGACCTGCGCGGGGTTATCGACGAGCAGACTCGCGGCCGTGGCGCCCGCAATCGCGACCACCGCGCCAACCGAAATGTCGATGCCGCGCGTCGCGATCACGAGCGTCATGCCGAGCGATACCAGCACCAGCGGCGCGGCACGGTTGAGGATGTCGATCGGCGCGCCGAACAGGTGCCCGTCGAGCATCGTGACGGCAAGGAAGTGCGGATTGCGCACGAGGTCCAGTGCGCACAGCAGCACGAGCGTGAGGGCCGGCCAGACAAGTGGATGTTGCAGCAGGTCCTTGAAGCGCCTCATGGATTGTCTCCTCCCGCAATCAGGCGATAAACCTGGTCCTCGGTTGCCGTATGGCCCGCGATCTCCGCGACCTTGCGGCGGTCGCGCAGCACGGCGATGCGATGGCTGACCCGAACCACCTCGCTCACCTCCGACGAAATGAACAGAATGCCCAGTCCCTTGGCACACAGCGCCAGCACCCGGTCCATGATCTCGAACTTGGCGGCGACGTCGATGCCGCGCGTCGGTTCGTCGAGGATCAGCATTTTGGGTTCCGTCACCAGCCATCGTGCGAGCAGCGCCTTCTGCTGATTGCCGCCGGAGAGCAGGCCGATGGGTTGCTCGGCGTCGCGCGCCTTGACGCCGAGGCGCTCGATGTAGTCGTCGGCGATCTGGCGTTGCCTCGCGCGTCCGATCGGGCGCCACCAGCCGCGCCGGGCCTGCAACGCCAGAATGATGTTTTCGCGGATCGAGAGGTCGGCGACGATGCCTTCCTTCTTGCGGTCCTCGGGACAATAGCCGACGCCGCGGCGCACCGCATCGCGCGGCGAACGCAGCTTGACCGGCTTGCTGCCGATCGTCATCGTGCCGGTGTCGGCCCGCTCGGCGCCGAACAGGAGCCGCGCCGTCTCCGTGCGGCCCGAGCCGAGCAGTCCGGCAAGGCCGAGAATCTGCCCCGGCTGCACGTCGATATCCACCGGGTTCATGAGTCCACGCCGGCCGACTTCATGCATCGAGACAAACGGCGCGACGGCCGCTTGTTCCGCGGGCGAATCGGTCGCGTTGTGCTTCATGCGCTCGGTCATGCGGTCGTGGCCGACCATCTTCGAGACCAGCAGCTCTACCGGCAAGTCGCGGGCCAGATATTCGCCCTCGCGCTCGCCGTTGCGCATCACGGTGATCCGGTCGGAAATCGCATAGGTCTGCTCAAGAAAGTGCGTGACGAACAGAATCGCCATGCCGGATTGCTTGAGCTTGCGCAGCACGTCAAAGAGACGCGCGACCTCACTGTCGTCGAGGCTCGAGGTGGGTTCGTCGAGGATCAGCACCCGTGCATCCACCGACAACGCCCGTGCAATCGCCACCATCTGTTGCACCGCAATCGGATAGGTGTCGAGCGAACGGGTGACGTCGAGAGAAACGTTGAGTTCTGCGAGCGCGGCTTCGGCGCGCGTATGGATCGACTTCCAGTCGATCGCGCCGCGGCGCTTCGGCTGACGGCCGGCGAACACATTTTCCGCGACCGAGAGGTTGCTGCAGAGATTCACTTCCTGATACAGCGTGCGAATGCCGGCGGCTTCGGCTTCGAGCGGCGTCGAGAAGTCCACGGGCGTGCCGCCGAGGCGAATCTCACCCGCATCATGCGTATGCACGCCGGTCAGCACATTGATGAGCGTGGATTTGCCGGCGCCGTTCTGCCCCATCAGCGTGTGGACCTCACCGGGAAAGAGCCGGAAATCCACCTTCTGAAGCGCTTTTACCCCCGGGAAGGTTTTGCTGAGACCAATGGTTTCGAGTATTGGGGAGGCAGTCATGCGCGCGGCCCAAAGAATAGGAATGGAGGTCCGCCGCATTGCGCGGCGGACCCGCCCGCAATCAGTACTTGCGCTGAGGCAGAATCTGCGCGGCGACGCTCATCGGGAACACGGTCTCATTCGTGACGATACGCTTGGGTAGCTGCTTGCCCGCCACCACGTCCTTGACGGCCGCCATCAACTGCGGGCCAAGCAGTGGACTGCATTCCACGTCGACGTTGATCTTGCCGGCTACCATCGCTTCGAAGCCGCCCTTGGTGGCGTCGAAGGACACCACGCTGACGTCCTTGCCTGGCTGGATGCCCGCTTCCTCCATGGCCTGGATTGCGCCGAGCGCCATGTCGTCGTTATGCGCGTACACCACGTTGATCTGCTTGCCGTAGGTCTTGACGAACGCCTCCATCACCTGCTTGCCGCCCGCCAGTGTGAAATCACCGCTTTGCGATGCGATGATCTTGAACTTCGGATCGTTCTTGATGACTTCCATCAGACCTGAGTGCCGGTCGTTGGCCGGCGCGGAGCCAACCGTACCCTGCAATTCGGCAATGTTGATCGGACCCGGGTCGTTCTTATAGTGATCTTCGAGCCACCGGCCGGCACGCCGACCTTCCTCGAGGAAGTCCGAACCGATCATGGTCACGTAAAGCGACTTGTCCTGCACATCGATATTGCGGTCTGTGAGAATCACCGGAATCTTGGCGGCCTTCGCTTCGTTGAGCACCGGTTCCCAGCCGGATTCAACCACCGGCGAAAAGGCAATCACGTCGACCTTTTGCGCAATATATGAGCGGATCGCGCGGATCTGGTTTTCCTGCTTCTGTTGCGCATCGGAGAACTTCAGATTGATGCCCGCGTCCTTTGCTGCGCTTTTCACTGAAATGGTATTGGCGGTGCGCCAGGCGCTTTCCGCGCCGACCTGGGCAAAGCCAAGGGTGATTTGCTTGTCTTCCGCGTGGGCAGTTGCGCCGACTGCCAGAAGCAGCGCGGAACTGAGAATTGCGCCCAAGGCGGTACGTCTTGAAGGGCTCATAACTGTCTCCGTCTCGTTTGTAGTGAGTGTTGTATTGAGCCGCGCCGCTATGGATACCGATTTTGCTTTTACTAGGGAGGTTCGGCGCTTGCTGCAATGGAGATTAGCGCCTGACCCGATGACGGTCCAATCAGTTATTTGGTCGGTGCGATACCGGAGCTGATATAGGTAGAAGTGCGATAAGTAAATACCCGCCCTACGTGAACCGCAGGCGCTGGAATGGCTGCGCCCGGATCGCGCTCAGGCGGCGCCGGCGTTCACCTCGACCGATGCGCCATAGATTTCCGCGGCTACGTCCCGGAGCGTTTCGAGCATGATGGTGGCCGCCGGCGACAGCAATTGGGTTTGCCGCGTGATGATGCCGAACGCATCCATCCGGTACGGCAGTTCGATCGCGAGCCGCCTCAATACCCCGAACACCTCGTACTGGCGGGCGACTTCTTCGGGCACGACAGCAAGCATGTCGCTCTGCAGAAGCAGGCTCGAAATGGCCAGGAAATTGTTGGTGTTGATGACGTTTTGCGGCGGATTGAGCCCGATCTGCGAAAACATCAGATCGAACCGATGCCTCAGCACGCTGCCGGGCGGATGCAACACCCAGCTCGCATTCACGAGTTCCGGCAGCGTCAGGCCGCTCGCGCTTTCCATGGGATGACCCGGGCGCGCGACGATGCATAGCGGCTCGTCGGCCAGTTGCTCGTAACGCACGGCTTCGGTGAACTGGCCTTGGCGTTCGAGCACGCGGCCAATCATGATGTCGAGTTTGCCCTGTGCGACGAGCGGCAGCATCACGTCTGATGTTTCCACCTGCAGCCAGATTTGCAAATGCGGATGGCGCTCCTTGACCCGCGAGATCGCCACGGGAACCATCGTCGCCGCGGCCGTGGCGATCGAGCCGATCTGCACTTGCCCGACCAGTCCCGAGCGCAGCGCCGAGATTTCGTCGTGGGCCTGGCTCAGGTTCGACAGCACCATGCGGGCGTGGCGGATCATCACTTCGCCATAGAGCGTCGCGCGCATGCCGTGCGGCGTGCGGTCGAAGAGCCGCACCTCCAGCACGTCCTCCAGTTCCTTCAGCAAGCGCGAGGCGGCGGGCTGAGTCATGCCCAGCAGATCTGCCGCGCGGCGCACGTTGCCTTCTTCCTCCATGGCCGCGAGCAGCAGCAACTGGCGCGTTTTCAGGCGCGCCCGCACGAACCAGTTCGAATAAGCCTGCGCCATTGTGTCGTGTCTCCATTCTTCGGATGCCCAATCATGTCATACCGAATCTGGTATTGCCAAGGCGAAAAATAGGATTGGAAAGTTATCGAAGCGGTGCTTTAAGCTTCGTCCACTCGCAACGCGACCGTTGCGCCGCCGTCCCGCTATTTGGAGAGCTGGAACCGGTGCATCTCAAGCGTCGCAGCAGGAACGAACGGGCCAGCGAGCCCGGGTTTGAAAGCAGCCATCACCTTAGGAGACAACCATGAACCGTAAGCTTCGCCGCCTGACCTTGTCCGCAATCGCCGCCGCCGCAATGGCGGCTCCGTTTGTGACACACCTGTCCGCCCACGCCGACGAGCCGGTCAAGATCGGCTTTCTCGTGAAAATGCCGGAACAGGCCTGGTTCATCAATGAACAGAAGGCGGCGACGGCGCTGGGTCAAAAGGACGGTTTCTCCGTCGTCAATATCGGCACACCGGACGGCGAAAAGGTGCTCGAGGCAATCGACAACCTTGGCGCCCAAGGCGCCCAAGGTTTCGTGATCTGCGCCCCGGACGTGCGGCTCGGGCCCGCGATTCAGGCGCGCGCCAAGCGTTACAGCATGAAGTTCGTGACGGTCGACGACCAGCTCGTCGATTCGTCGGGCAAGCCGCTTGCCGGCGTGCCGCACCTTGGCATGTCGGCGTTCAAGATCGGCAATCAGGTCGGCCAGGCCATCTCGGACGAGATGAAGCGCCGCGGCTGGAAGCCGGAAGAGGTCGGGGCGCTGCGCATCACGAACTACGAGTTGCCGACCGCCAAGCTGCGCACGGACGGTGCGACGCAGACGCTGCTGGCGAACGGCTTCAAGCAAGAGAACATCTTTGACGCGCCGCAAAAGACCACTGACGACGAAGGCGGCTTCAACGCCTCAGCCCCCGTGCTGTCGCAGCATCCGAACATCAAGAAGTGGGTGGTCTTCGCGCTCAACGAGGAGACCGTGCTGGGTGGCGTGCGGGCGACCGAGCAGTTGCACATTCCGTCGGCGGATGTGATTGGCGTCGGCATTAACGGCGCAGGCGAAGCGTTCGCTGAGTTCCAGAAGAAGGAGCCGACCGGCTTCTACGGCACGATCGCGGTGAGCTCGACTAACCACGGCAAGGACAGCGCGGAGAACCTCGTCGACTGGATCAAGTCGGGCAAAGTGCCGCCGGCCGACACCCAGACTACCGGCAAGCTGATGACCCGCGCGAACTGGCAGGACGTGCGCAAGGAACTGGGTATCTGACCGTTCTTTCCCGGGCGTCGCGCTGCGTTGGCCGCGCCCGGCTTCCTGTTTCTGCCACGAGGCTTTACCCATGATGGACACCGCGACGGCTCTCGCCGATCCCTATCTTCTGCTCGACGACATCACCGTGCGCTTTCCAGGCGTGCTCGCACTGGACGGTGTGTCGCTCGGCGTACGTACGGGTGAAGTCCACGGCTTGATGGGCGAAAACGGCGCGGGCAAATCGACACTTCTGAAAGTGCTCTCGGGCGTCAATCAGCCGGCCGGCGGCAGCCTGACGCTGGGCGGCATGGCGCAGCAATTCACGACGACCAAGGCGGCCATCGAAGCGGGCATCGCGATCATCTATCAGGAACTGCACCTGGTGCCGGAACTGACGGTGGCGGAAAACCTGATGTTAGGGGCGATGCCGAACCGCTTCGGTGTGCTCAACGAGAAAGCGCTGCTGAACCGGGCAATCAGCGAGCTCGACCGTCTCGGCGAGAAGATCGATCCGAACCTGCAGGTGAAGCACCTTTCGATCGGCCAGCGGCAGATGATCGAGATCGGCAAGGCGCTGATGCGCGACGCGCGCGTGATCGCCTTCGACGAACCGACGAGTTCGCTTTCGTCGCGCGAGACCGAGCAACTGTTCAAGATCATCCGGACCTTGCGCGCCGAGGGCCGCGCGATCATCTATGTGACGCACCGCATGGATGAGGTCTACGCGTTATGCGACCGCGTGACCGTGTTTCGCGACGGCCGGCGCATCGAGACGTTCGAGGAAGTCGATGGGCTCGAGCGCGACCGCCTGATTAGCTGCATGGTGGGGCGCTCGATTCGCGACGTGTACGGTTACCGGACCCGCGAGATCGGCGATGTGCAGCTCGACGTTAAAGGGCTGTTGGGGCCGGGCTTGTCGGAGCCCGCGTCGTTCAATGCGCGCAAGGGCGAGATTGTCGGCTTCTTCGGACTGGTGGGCGCGGGGCGCTCCGAACTGATGAAGCTGATCTACGGCGCGGTGAAGCCGGCCGCGGGCGAGATCGTATTGAAGGGCGAAGCGCGCAAATTCAGGTCGCCGCGCGATGCGGTGCGCGCGGGTGTCGCCTTGTGCCCCGAGGATCGCAAGCAGGAGGGCATTGTCGCGATCGCCTCGGTGTCGGACAACCTGAACATCAGTTGCCGCCGCCATCACAACGCACTGCATATCCTCGACGCCCGCAAGGAAGTGGCCACCACCACGAGTTTTATCGCGAAGCTCGCCATCAAGACCCGTGACGTCAACACGCCAATCGGCACGCTCTCCGGCGGCAACCAGCAGAAGGTGATCCTGTCGCGCTGGCTGGCGGAGGAGATCGATGTGTTTCTGATGGACGAGCCGACCCGCGGCATTGACGTCGGCGCGCGCAGCGAAATCTACAGCCTGCTGTACGGACTCGCGGAAGCGGGGCGTACCGTCATTGTCGTATCGAGCGACCTGGCAGAGGTGATCGGCGTCGCAGACCGGATCATCGTCATGCGCGAAGGGCGGATTGTCGGCAATTTGCCGAAGACCGAAGCGTCGCCCGATCAACTGATCAAGCTGGCACTGCCAAGCTAATCGAATGTAATGAGCCACCATGCAAACCACTAATACTCCCGTCACCAATCAGCCCAATCCGAAGGAAAGTGTCAGCGCACGGTCGCGTGCCGCGCAAACCTGGGATCTGGTTAACAAGTCCGGCATCGTGATGGTGTTCATCATTCTGTTTGCCGTGCTGTCTTTTACGGTGCCGGACTTCATCAGCGCGCGCAATATCCAGGGGCTGTTGCTCTCGGTGACGCTGATCGGTTCGATCTCGGTGACGATGATGTTCGTGCTGGCGCTGGGCGAAGTGGATCTGTCGGTGGCGTCGATCGTCGCGTTTGCGGGCGTGGTGGCGTCCACCTTGATCACCGCGACGCATAGCGTGCTGCTCGGCGTACTGGCCGGCATTCTGGCGGGGGGTGCGGTTGGCCTCGTGAACGGCGTGCTGGTGGCGCGCTACAAGATCAATTCGCTGATCGTCACGTTGGCGATGATGGAAGTGGTGCGCGGCCTGGCCTTCATCACGTCGAACGGCGACGCGGTGATGATTTCCGAAGAGCGCTTCTTCGACCTGGGCGGCGGCGCGTTTCTCGGCATTTCGTATCCGATCTGGAGCAATATCGTCGGCTTCGTTCTGTTCGGCTTTCTGCTGAAGAAAACCGTGTTCGGCAAGAACGTGCTGGCCGTCGGCGGCAACAGCGAAGCGGCCTTGCTCGCCGGCTTGCCGGTCACGCGCATCAAGATCGCCGTGTTTGTGCTGCAGGGACTCGTGACCGGTTTTGCCGGCGTCATGCTCGCCTCGCGGATGAGCCTTGGCGACCCGAAAACCTCAGTGGGTCTGGAGCTCGGTGTGATCTCCGCGTGCGTACTCGGCGGCGTGTCGCTCACAGGCGGTGTCGCGACGATTTCCGGCGTGCTGGTAGGCGTACTGATCATGGGTTCCGTGCAGGACGCGATGAGCCTGCTGAACGTGCCGACCTTTTACCAATACCTGATTCGCGGCGGCATTCTGTTGCTGGCGGTGCTGTTCGACCAGTTCCGCCGCAGCAAGCGCGTCCATTGAGGCACGCTGCGGCAGGGCCCGATAAACGCCGCGCCGCAGCATAGCAATCGCGATATGTGATGGTTGAAAATTAACATTAGAAGGATATCGGGTCAGCCGGTACACTTTTCTCAGATGGACCGCGATCACGAGACGGCACGGCGCACGTCACTAGCCGGCGCGCTCTCGCCTTGATCCGCGGCGGATCGTCGAAGCACACAGCGATGAGCTTGCGTCGACGCCTTTGTTCAAGAGTTTGCGTTCAGGAAGTCAGCATGTCCGACAAGAAATCGAAGCTGCGTTCAGCCCAATGGTTCGGCACACAAGACAAGAACGGCTTCATGTATCGAAGCTGGATGAAGAACCAGGGCATTCCCGATCATGAGTTCGACGGCCGGCCGATAATCGGTATCTGCAATACGTGGTCGGAACTCACGCCGTGCAATGCGCACTTTCGCAAGATCGCCGAGCACGTCAAGCGTGGCGTGTACGAGGCGGGCGGTTTTCCGGTCGAGTTCCCGGTGTTCTCGAACGGCGAATCGAACCTGCGTCCGACCGCGATGCTCACGCGCAACCTGGCAGCGATGGATGTGGAAGAGGCGATTCGCGGCAATCCTATCGATGCTGTCGTGCTGCTCACGGGTTGCGACAAGACCACGCCTGCGCTCCTGATGGGCGCTGCCAGTTGCGATGTGCCCGCTATCGTCGTGACGGGCGGTCCGATGCTCAACGGCAAGCTCGACGGCAAGAATATCGGTTCGGGCACGGCGGTGTGGCAATTGCACGAGTCGTTGAAGGCCGGCGAGATCGATCTGCATCGTTTCCTCTCGGCAGAAGCCGGGATGTCGCGCTCGGCGGGCACCTGCAATACGATGGGCACGGCGTCGACCATGGCTTGCATGGCTGAGGCGCTCGGCACGTCGCTGCCGCACAACGCGGCGATTCCCGCCGTAGATGCACGCCGCTACGTGCTCGCACACATGTCGGGTATCCGTATCGTCCAGATGGCGCACGAAGAGTTGAAACTCTCCAGGATTCTGACGCGCGAAGCGTTCCTGAATGCGATTCGGGTGAATGCGGCAATCGGTGGCTCGACGAATGCTGTGATCCACCTGAAGGCGATTGCAGGGCGCATCGGCGTCAAGCTCGATCTCGACGACTGGGTGCATACGGGTCGCAATACGCCGACCATCGTGGATCTGATGCCGTCCGGCCGGTTCCTGATGGAGGAGTTCTATTACGCGGGTGGTTTGCCCGCTGTGTTGCGCCGGCTCGGTGAAGCCGATCTGCTGCCCTATCCGGACGCGCTGACCGTCAACGGTAAAGCGCTGTGGCAGAACGTGAAGGATGCACCTATTACGGATGACGAAGTGATTCGTCCGCTCGATAAGCCGCTGGTTGCCGATGGCGGCATTCGCGTGTTGCGTGGGAATCTCGCGCCGCGCGGGGCGGTTTTGAAGCCGTCCGCCGCCACGCCGGCGTTGCTCAAGCATCGCGGGCGCGCGGTAGTTTTCGAAAACCTCGAGCATTACAAGGAGCGTATCGTCGACGAGGCGCTCGATGTCGACGCGAACTCGGTTCTCGTGATGAAGAATTGCGGACCGAAGGGTTATCCGGGCATGGCCGAAGTGGGGAACATGGGATTGCCGCCGAAGCTTTTGCGTCAGGGTGTGACGGATATGGTGCGGATCTCGGATGCACGGATGAGCGGCACGGCCTACGGCACGGTGGTGCTGCACGTGACGCCGGAGGCGGCGGACGGTGGACCGCTGGCCGCCGTGCAGGACGGCGACTGGATCGAACTCGATTGCGATGCGGGCACGCTGCGCGTCGATATCAGCGATGCAGAACTGGCCCGGCGTCTAGAAGCACACACGCCGCCCGTGATGCCTTCGGGCGGCGGCTACCAGCGTCTTTATGTGGATCATGTCCTGCAGGCGGATGAGGGTTGCGATCTCGACTTTCTGGTTGGGTGCCGGGGATCTGCTGTGCCACGGCATTCGCATTGAGGAGCGCCGGGACGGACGATATTAAGGCCGCTCCCCACGCGCCAGCCGTCCCTCGATCTCATACACCACCGGCATCAAATCCGCGACGCTATCGACCACATAATGCGCTCCGGCGGCGGTCAACCTTTGCACCGCCGCTGCCCGCCGCTGCGCGAATTCGTGAGCGGGCAGCGCCTTCACTTCCGCCTCAGCCATGCCGAACGCATTACCGCTCACCGCCACGCCAACCGTCCACGTCCCGCCGTTAAGTCCTTCCTCAATGCCAACTTCCGTGTCGTCGACCTTGATTGCACTCTTCGCGAGCCATACACCCAGTTGCGGCAGCGTCTTGTAGATCATATAAGGCGAAGGACGTCCCTCCGGCGTGTCGCCGGTGCAAACGAGGCTGTCCGGCGCGAAGCCTTGCGCAGCCGCGACCGGCGTGATTTCGGCCATGATCTCGCGCGTATAGCCGGTCGTCGTGCCGATCCGGATATCCTCGGACCTTAACGTCGCAACCACTTCCGCGACACCCGGAATCACCTGGCTATAGCTCGCGGCCACCCTGATGTTCTTCGGCACAAAGACGTCATACACGGCGTCGATATCCTGCTCGCCTGGCGCCCTGCCGTACTTGTGGGCCCATGCCTGCGCCACCCGCGGCAGCGCCATCAGCGCCGCGATATGCGGGCGCTTCGCCATGCCCATCGGCCCGCGCGCTTCGTCGATGGTGATCGGCATGCCGAACTGTTCGAACGTCTCCACAAAGGCACCCATCGGCGCCAGCGAGCCGTAGTCGACCACCGTGCCGGCCCAATCGAAAATCACTGCTTTTACGTGTTTCATTGACATCTCATCCTGAGAAGACTTGGGGCGGCAACCGAACAACTGTTGAATCGCGCCGCCACGGGATTCCTGTGCCGCGCTTTTTGGCGCCGGCGTCGAGTTCAAACTTCTTCGGCAAGCAGCTTGCGTTCTTCGAGCGCCGCGTCCGGCGGCGCAGCGTGCTCGACGCCCATCGTGCGCAACGCTTGAGCGCAAGCCGCTACCACGCGGCGCATGACGTCTGCATCCACCTGGCCGATGCAGCCCACGCGGAAGCTGTCCACCACCGTCAGCTTGCCGGGATAAATGATGAACCCCTGTTGTTTCATCAGTGCGTAAAACTGCTCGAAACGAAATGCCGGATGCGCGGGCGCAAAGAACGTCACGATGATCGGCGAGCGCCAGCGCGCGTCGAGCAGCGGTTCGAATCCCAGTTCATGCATGCCGGCGACCAGCACGTCGCGGTTCTGCGCGTAGCGTGCGAGCCGGCCAGCTTGACCGCCTTCGAGCGCATGCAACCGGAGCGCCTCGATAAAGGCCGCGACCGTATGCGTGGGCGGCGTGAAGCGCCACTGCCCGGTGCGGTTCATCACGTCCCATTGGTCGTACACGTCGAGGCTCAGCGAGTGACTGCGGCCCTTGGCTTCCTGCAACGCGCTTTTGCGTGCAATCACAAAGCCGAAGCCCGGCACGCCTTCGATGCACTTATTGGCCGACGACACAAACGCTTCACACTGCAGGTGCCGGACGTCCAGCGGCACCGCGCCGAAGGCGCTCATGGAATCGATCAGCAGCTTGCGGCCTTTTTTAGCGATGGCTGCGGCGATTTCTTCGATCGGATTCAGAATCCCGGAACTGGTTTCGCAATGGACGGCGACCACGTGCGTGATGCTCGGATCGACGTCGAGCATGCGTTCGACTTCGCTGCCGCGCGGCGGCAGATAATCGCCCTTGTCGAGTACGGTGTGGCGGCGGCCCAGATAACCGAGGGTGGTGGCAATGCGTTTGCCGTAGGCGCCGTTTGCCAGCACCAGCGCATGGCCGTCGCGCGGAACCAGGCTGCCCAGCATGGCCTCGACGCAGTAGCTGCCGCTACCTTGCAGCGGCACGCAATCGTAGTCGCCGGCGGTATCGCCCGCGATCTCGAGCAGGCTGCGGCGAAGCTGCGCGGTCATCGCCCGGAAGTCGCCGTCCCACGAGCCCCAGTCACGCAGCATCGCTTCCTTGGTCGAGAACGCCGTGGTGAGCGGTCCCGGCGTGAGCAGATACGGCTCGCCTTTGGCGGGAGCGGCGCACGAAGTGACGGAGTGGTCGACGGCGGTGTCCATGCTGGATGTCCAATGAAGGTCTCAGTAGTTGCCACAGTACAGAATTCGTGTGCATCGGTAAAATCGATATAATCGATGAAGGTATCAGTAAAACTTATTTACAAGGTGCGACGCAAATGCAATACGCGCAATTGCGGGCGTTTCATGCGGTCGCCGAACACGGTGGGTTTTCCAAGGCTGCGCAGGCGTTGTCGCTGACGCAGCCGGCCATTTCAGACCACGTGCGGCGGCTCGAGCAGGATTTCGGGGTCAAGCTCTTCGAGCGCAGCCCTCGTGGCGTCGAGCCGACCGAACTGGGCCGGCGCCTCTTCAGCGTGACGCGGCAGATGCTCAGTTGCGAGCGCGAGGCCCGGCAATTGCTCGATTCGGCCAGCGGCCTCGCATCCGGCACGCTTTCGCTCGCTGCGGACGCGCCCGATCTCGCGGTCAAATTGATCGGGGCGTTTCGCAAGCGGCATCCCGGCATCGTGGTGACGCTGTCCATTGCGAACGCGGCCGAGTGCATGCAGCGTGTTCTGTCGAGCACGGTGGATGCCGCCATTACCGCCGCGCCGCAGGTCCACAGCCGCCTCGAATCGCGCGTGTTGCGGCGCGATCCGCTTGTCGCGATGGTGCCGGTTACAAGCCCGATAGCGAAGAAGCGCAAGCTGACTTATGCAGAACTCGTCAAGCAGCCGATGATCTTTCGGGAAGCGCAGTCGGTGACCCAGCAGTTGCTCGAAAACGAACTGGTGCGCCAGTCGTTGCAGGTCGAGCCGGTCATGTATGTGGACGGCCGCGAAGCGCTCGAGGAAACGATCGCACAAGGCATGGGCGTCGGCGTGATCGCCCACGCCGAGTTCAACGAGTCGCGCCGCATCAGGATGATTCCGCTGCAGGATTGCCAGGTGGAAATGATCGAGTCGCTGACGCGCCTTGCTGAGCGGCCCGCGTCGAACTTGCTGAACGCGCTGTTTGCGACCGAACTCGACTAGCGGCTTTCACCTTTCACTATTGTCAGGAAGCCTGGGTCGCTACAATCGATTGCACAGGTCAATCAAGAACGGAGACATTCATGACGACCACCCAGCCCATTAGCCGTTACCCGGTGCCCGATCCGAACGAATGGCCCGACGATATCCGGGCGCGGATCTTCGAAGTACAGGAGAAGGCCGGTTTCATTCCCAATGTCTTCCTTACCTTGGCGCATCGGCCCGCCGAATTCCGCGCCTTCTTCGCCTACCACGACGCATTGATGTTGAAAGACGGTGGTCTGAGCAAAGGCGAGCGCGAGATGATCGTCGTCGCGACCAGTGCGATCAACGATTGCCTCTATTGCGTGGTGGCGCATGGCGCGATCCTGCGGATCTACGAAAAGAACCCGTTGCTGGCTGACCAGGTGGCGGTCAATCATCGCAAGGCCGACCTCACCGCGCGGCAAAAAGCGATGCTCGATTTCGCGCTGAAGGTATGCCGCGAGGCCGGTGCCGTCGACGACGCGGACTTTCACACTTTGCGAGGACACGGCTTCTCGGACGAGGACATCTGGGACATTGCCGCCATTACCGCGTTCTTTGGCTTGTCGAATCGAATGGCAAATGTAATCTCGATGCGGCCAAACGACGAGTTCTATCTGATGGGGCGGGTGCCGAAGACTTAGCGGTTCGCAACGGTCTGGAGCCCACCGGCTAAAACGTCAAAATTTGACAATGTTTTACAGCTTTGCAGTTTCTGCGATGCTATTGTCGTCGAGGATGGCGAGCGGCGATCTGCCATCAGCGCGCGTCATGGCTGGTTCGCGGCACGCTACCCGGTAGCGGTTTAACGACGAGTCTGACACGCGAAGGCTTATCGCCGGCTCGGCACGCCGCTGGAGCTTGCAACGGCATGGCTCCTCGACGGTTGCGAAGTACTTCATTTCGACCTTCAACATATACGGTGATTGTTATGGGAATTCTGGATACGGTAGGTGAGATCGCGGGCGCAGTTGCAGCAGTGGAAGCGGCTGAGAAGGTCGATCCGGATGCTGGGTTGCTGACGAAGGGCATCGCCGCAGTCGCCGGTTTCAAGGGTGCTGGCGCGCTGGAATCGCTCGTCGAGAAGAAGGAAGACGAGGGCAGCGAGCAAGCCTCGGATACGGACAGCGCCGCACCGCAGGCCTGAGTTCGAGTTGTTGTAGCCAGATCAGTCGCGCAAGTGGCTGGTCTGGTTTTGATTTATCAAGTCGGCGTGCCGGCACGCTGCATCGCAAGTCAATCTCCACATCCTGGCGCGTATCGCGCACTTCGCGGTTGTCGCAATCCCCCTTCCCACTCCGTGCCTAGTCGCTAACGCAGCGGCGTTCGCCTGAAGCGATGTTTGCACCTTCCGTTTACACTTCGAGTGCACGCAGTCCATCAGGAGATTTCATGTCCCTACTTGGCTTCAGTCATTACAACCTCCGTGCTAGCCGCGCCATGCTCGATACCTTGCGTGATTTCTATATCGAAGTGGTCGGAATGCAATCCGGGTATCGGCCGCCGTTTCAGAGCTTTGGCTATTGGCTCTATATCGGCGAACAAGCTGTACTGCATCTGAGCGAAGCGCGGCCGGGGGAAGTGCGTCCCGCACATGTGGTCAACACCTTCGATCACGTGGCCCTTTCTTGCAGCAACCTGGCTGCGTTTGAAGAACGTTTGCGTAAGTTCGAGATCCGCTATACACGCGATCATGTGCCGCTGACCGGGCAAGAGCAGTTGTTCTTTTCGGACCCGGCCGGCAACGGAGTTGAGTTGAATTTTGCCAAGGGCGAGATCTGATATGGCAGACGCGTGGCAATACCAGCTCAGGATCGCAGTTTCAGCGGAGCTCGCGGAACGCTTGCGCGGAGATCCTGATGGCGATGCGTGTACGCCACTACGGGATATTCTGCGCAGGCACAACGCGTCGCTGAAGTGTCAGTTCGACGCGTTCGCCGACTATGTGAATGAGGCTGAACGGCTCGGCCCCGACAACTACCCGCTGTATCAATGGACGAAAGACACGATCGGGAAGCCCGAAAAGAAGGCGCGTTATCTGCGCTCGTTCACGCTTCGGGTCGATGACGAAGAGGTCTATAGCAAAGCGCTCGCTGATCCGCTGCACGCGGAGCTTCTGACGCTGGTCGGAGAAGGGGGAATCGAGAGCGTCGTCAAGTTCGATACCAACCCGGCGAACAACCCGCAGCCGCCTGCGCGGTAACGCGGCATCGAAGGAGCGGTGCGGTGAGCAAGTGTGATGTTCAGGCCGCGCGACGGTCCGCGGCGTGAGCGCCGGCCGTCTCAGGGCACGTGCGGAATCGAGACACCGCCATCGACCATCAAGCTTTGCCCGGTCACAAAACGCGCTTCATCCGTTGACAGCCAAACGGCGACATCGCCTGCATCGGCGGGAAGACCGACACGACGAAGCGGCGTGAACGATTCAACCCGCTCCAGGTTCTCGACGCTATCACCGCCGAGCCTGTCGAACATCGGTGTTCTGATGGCGCCTGGGTTGATGTTGTTGATGCGAATGTTGTACGGACCATATTCGATTGCCACTGCGCGTATCAGTGCATCCAGCCCGCCCTTGCTGGCTGAATAAGCCGTGGACCCCTCGCAGGCGCCTTTTGCCAGAAACGAGGACGTGTTGACGATCGCCCCGCCGTTGCCCGCACGAAGCATGGCGGCGACTTCGTACTTGATCGACAGCCATACGCCTTTGAGATTGACGGCGATGACTTCGTCGAAATCCGCTTCGCTCATTTCCGTAATCGGCGCGAAGTGGCCTTCTATCCCCGCGTTGTTAAAGGCGGCGTCGAGGCGTCCGTAGCGCTCAATCGTTACGTCGATCAGGTTTCGTACTTGATGCGCAATGGCTACATCGGTGGCAACCGCGTAAGCTTCGCCATCGCTTTCGGTAATGAGTCGCACGGTTCCTTCGAGTTCTGCGCGACGCCGTCCTGCCACCACGACCTTGGCGCCTTCCCGGGCATAGGCTACGGCGGCGGCACGGCCGATGCCGCTTCCCGCGCCGGTAACGAGCGCGACGCGACCTTCGAGGCGGCGAGTGATCGATGCTTGCGACATGCTGTATCTCCGCTTGAATGCGACCTGACAATCCAGTGTCGAAGAGACTCTACAGCAATTGTCCAAATGCCGGGCCACACGTGGCTCGCAGCCAATCCACCCGGAGCGCCCGACGCGCCGGTGTTGCTGATGCGCGTCGCTGTGCGCCCTTTTTGTTATCGTTGCCGAAGGGCGCCCGCGGACTGCCGGTCGAGTGTGCGCTCAACCCCATCCAGTCCCACGGCCCGATGACCAAACCTTTCCCCCAGCTTGACCTCCCGGCGACGGCCCGCCTGCAATTGTGCCCGCTCGATATTTCGAGCCGGACACAATATCCCCGCTCCTGAACCGTCTACAGACGTATGGAACCGCCGCCGACCCCGGACCCGATGCTCGAACGAGACAGCGACCTCACCGCAACCATCTTGCGTGAGCGTAGCAAGCTCGGGCATTTCATCCGGCGCCGCGTGCGCGATCCGAGTGAAGCGGAGGACATCTTGCAGGATGTCTTTCATGAATTCGTGCAGGCTTACCGGCTCCCTGCGCCGATCGAACAGGTCAGCGCCTGGCTGTTCCGGGTGGCGCGCAATCGCATCATCGATGTGTTTCGCAAGAAGCGGGAACTGCCGCTGGCCGACGTCGCCGGAGAATCCGATGACGACGACAGCGAGTACCGGCTGGATCTCGCGCTGCCGGCATACGATGCCGGGCCGGAAGCGGTCTACGCGAGATCGGTGCTGCTCGATGCGTTGCAAGCCGCGCTCGACGAATTGCCGGCCAACCAGCGTGAGGTCTTCATCGCGCACGAACTGGAAGGCCGCAGCTTCAAGGAACTGGCTGCCGAGAGCGGTGTAAGCGTGAACACGCTGCTCGCGCGCAAGCGTTACGCGGTACTGCACCTGCGCGCCAGCCTGCAGACCGTATATGACGAACTGGATATTTAAAGGAGCTTCGATGAAATTCAGAGTGAGATGCTTCGGCAAAGCGCTGCTGGTTCTGGTGGCAATTGGGCTGCTGGGATGGATCGTGATGGCGCTATGGAACTGGGTGATTCCGGCGGTATTCGTCGGTGGCCGCTCGATCGATTATCTGCATGCGATCGGCTTGCTGGCGCTCAGCCGGATCCTGTTCGGCGGGTTTCGCGGCCGCGGCGGTTGGCACGGAGGCGGGTCCCGGCACTGGCGCCGGTGGGAGCGCATGACACCGGAAGAACGCGAAAATTTCCTGAAGGGCGTTGCGCCGCTTCGTGACAAGCCGCAAGAGGATAAGTCATGAAAACAGCCTCGACGGCCGCTGCCTGCAAACAGCCACCGGGCGTGATCGTGCCGGTGGTCAATCTCAAGCGTTGCGAGGGCAAGGGCGATTGCGCGATCGTGTGCCCGGAGAACGTGTGCGAAATTCGTAAGATCGATGCCGAAGACTACAATAGTTTAGGCATGTTGAATAAATTCAAGCTGCGTGTGCATGGCCTGAAGGTTGCGTACACGCCGAATGCCGATGCGTGCCGGTCGTGTGGGTTGTGCGTGACCGCATGCCCGGAACGCGCTATTACGTTGGCGCGGGTGAAGTGAGATGCAGGATGAGGCCGTCCTCTCGACTTTCGTCGCGGGGACGGCGCAGAAAAGTCCGCGGTGCATGAATTGACGATGGCATTGGCTTTGTCTTGGTCTGGATCTTTCAACGAAACGCACGCGCAAGCGGTAATTTTTCGCTAATCTTCCTTGATAAGGATTACGATGCATTATCGACACGAATCGCGACAATGCCTTCATAAATTATATCGAAATCGGATCCTGAGAATTTGTAGCTATTGACGGACGCGCAGGATCATGTTGCCACCACCACGCGATTGCAGGGATGGGCAATGGCTCGATGCTGTCGTCCATCGGAACATCGGCCGGTTCGGCACCTTCCAGACAGCGCTCGCCGTCGATGCCGTTGAAAAAGAGATACCGCGGATTGGCCCGATGCCACTCAAGCGAGCCTTTTGCGTAGTATCCGAGGTAATCGGCATAGCGCTGGATCGCAGGAGAACCTTCCCGCATGAGCTGGTTCCGTAGCCGGACGAATAATCCCTGAACACGGTCTCGCATCCGGATGGCGATCAGGACTGCTTCCTCATCGGAACAGTTGTATTCCCGACAAGTCACCTGAATCAGGTTATGCCCTTTTTCCTGCTGGCTCCGCTGTCTTTCCTTCGGGTACGAGATTACGTCATTATCCCAGGTAGTAAACGTGTCGGCCATCTCGGTAAGCGCTATCACCCGCCGATCAAAGAGCTCGGCCTCGCTGATATCAAGACAGGGGACGATGTAGCAAAGCACCGTGAACGACATTCCGCCCCCTCCATACAGACGAATAATCGCATAATCGTTCAGCGTGGGTTGTAATGCCACCGATTTCCACATCTCGGCCATGAAATACGACCTTTGCATCATAACGAAACGTTCGGCATGGATCGGCAATCCATGCGCCTCAACGCGAAGACGTAGGTCGCGCAGAGCCATTCCATATCGGTCCGAGGGATCGATAGGCAGTTCGCCGGACTCCATCATCCTTTGCATACGGCTCGATGCGGCAATTAATTCTGTCGGATTACGGCTCGTGGGACCTTCATCGCAGTACTCATCGTCATAGGCAAACGCCCACAACATGTAATCGGCAGCGATCTGGAGAAGAATCTCCGGACCGAATGGGTACAGCATGGCAACTACCATACCGCATCTGGTCGCTACAAGACGTTGGGCTTGTGCATCGTGCCAGAACAGGCCCCATCGCCGCATGTATTCAAGACAACCTTTCTCGACCTTCTCCATGCTGGGATGAACGGCAAGCGGCAACGGACAGTAGATCGGCGGAATCCTGAACGGCTTCATGTCCTCTCCGTTCCTTTAACCCTTATTGCACTGGGCAATGATGCTGAACACCGAGACCTTATCTTCACTCAGAGCGGCGCTCCAGTTTTCGGCACACTCCCGCAGTTCTGCAAATGCACCGGTGGCAACGTTCGGAAGATTCATCTCGATATTATGCTTGACCTCCTGCAGCCACAGGATCACATCGTCGTTCGAGGGAAGGATTCTGATATCGATCACGGCAAACCCGTTCCGCCCCAGAACGTGTCTCATATATTCGGGTGTTTTCCTATGACCGCAGGCGAGCCTGTCAACTTTGTCGGGTATGGCCGATTGATATATATCCAAAGACACTTTGTACAAGCTATCCGAGATGACAACGCTTGCTCCGTTGCGCATGATCTTCGACAGTGCATTGACCGTTGCCTCCACCACCTCCCGGGTAAAGTGTGTGCTGCTACCCCGCATGATCACAAGGTCGTATGGCTCATCAACATCCGGCAGGCGCTCGATATCCTTTGCATTGCAGTGATACAGACGAACGCGATCATTGAGCCCGCAGTCTGCCAACTGGAGCGCCGCATATTCAAGCTGTTTGATACTTATATTCACACCATCGAAATGGTGGCACTCCGGAAGGCGATGTGCCAAATACTCCAGCTCGACGCCCCAGCCGCAACCAATATCCAACACCTTTCGAATCGGTACCGTGTATTTCGGTGTTCCGATGCCAGCAAGTGCAAGTTGTTGTTCGAAATGTCGCTGCCCTGACTCGTCCAGCGATAGAGAAAGCCCTCCATCATAGACGCCGAACTGATACCACAACCTCTTCCCAATCACCTTCTGCCAGATGGATGGCATGTCGTTGTATACCTGTTCTACTTTCTCCTGATAAGGATCGGTTGCGGAACTGTGAACGACATCAAACAGATTATGCGTAAGGCTCTCGTGGTTTATCTCCATATTGCTCATCGGAAACTCCTCGTATGAAGTAAAGAGGCATGGTCAAATTGCTGAGAGCGGACCTGGCGGACGCAGAATGCCCGTCCCGGATGCAGGGCTTCAAATGTCTTGGCTCCAGCAGCGAGCGCTTGTGCGTACTGCCAGCACACTATTTGGAAAGCGAGGGGCTTTTCATGACACGCCGTCAGAGGCGGAAAGATTGCTGGGTCGCAGTAGGCATCAACGATGGTCAGGTCGGTTGACGCTTCGGCGAGGACATCTTGAAGAACGACGAATGCGTCCCATTGCGAGTCTTTCGGATAGAACATCTCGCGCGGAGGGTGCTCACCAACAACAAGCTCGTCGTCGCGCACATTCCAGCCTACGCGTCGCAGCGTGTCGATCGCTTCGCTCAATACGTTCCTATGCTGCCCAAGAGCAGCCACCATGGCGTTAGCGGCGCCGAGTGCCGATGATTTGTCAAGCGCATCATAGGCCGACACGATTCGTGGGCGAAGCGCGCGGACCCGCGTCTTATGGGAGTTGGCATCCTGCTGGGAGAGCGACGGATCGAAACGGAGCCCCGTTGCCGAAACCACATCGAGCAGGAGATCGCTGTTCTGGCGCCGAGCGATCACGCCACGAATGATGGGAAAGGGACCAAGGTCTGACTTCGTCATACCGCAACTCCTAGTCTGCTCCGTGTCCGGACGCCGGCCATGTGATGAGCCCTGTCGTTCCCCGCGCATCCGTCCAGAAAACGAAGGTTTGATGGACGCCATTCCACCGTCAGGCCGACATCACGGGAACCCGCATGGTGGGCATCCAACAACGGTTTCCATCTTTCAACGTCTCGCTATGCCGGACGTTTCTCGCACAACAAACCGAACAGCGCCCGTCAGTTGCAACCAATCTCATGTACGGGGTAATGGAATGCAAGTACCTACACATATGGATTCTTGTCCTCACCCTCGATGACAGTATGGGGTGCACAGTGGGCGGGCGCGACGCGGGACGGTGGTGACGCAGCGGTATCGGTTGTGGGATGGCTCATTGCAGTTCTTCCAGATGAACGGCCGGGTAGCTGACGGTGGCGTGCGCAGCGCAACAGATTCCGTCGACGAAGCGCCTGATTGATGCCTCGATGCCGGGTGCATCGAGCCCGCAGGCAGCGAGCAGTCGTGCCGGATCGCCGTGTTCGATGAAGGCATCCGGCAACCCCAGTAGCAGAATCGGAACCGGGAGCCGGACGGAAGCGATGGCTTCCGCGCACGCCGCGCCCGCACCGCCAGCGACACAGCCCTCCTCGACGGTGACCAGCACGTCATGCGTGCGTGCGAGCTCGCGCACGAGTTCGTCGTCGAGCGGCTTGATGAAGCGCATGTTGACGACGGTGGCATCCAGTGATGTACCCGCGGCGAGACTGGCAGCTACCATCGAGCCGAAGGCCAGAATCGCGACACGCATGCGACCGATGCACGAGGGCCTGCGCAGCACATTGGCCTTGCCAAGCGGCAGCACCGTCATCCGTTCGACCGGGATCGCCCCAGGGCCACAGCCGCGCGGGTAGCGCACCGCCGCCGGGCCGTCATGGTTCAGTGCGGTATGCAGCATCTGGCGGCATTCGTCCTCGTCAGCGGGTGCCATTGCCACGAGATTCGGAATGCAGCGCATATAGGCCATATCGAAGGCACCCATGTGCGTCGCGCCATCCGCACCGACGATGCCTGCTCGATCGATCGCGAACGTAACCGGCAAACGCTGGATTGCGATGTCGTGGATCAGCTGGTCGTACCCGCGCTGCAGGAACGTCGAATAAATCGCGACGACAGGTTTCAGTCCTTCAGCCGCCAATCCGCCGGCAAACGTAACTGCATGCTGCTCGGCAATGCCGACGTCGAAATAGCGATCGGGAAAGCGTTTCTCGAATTCAACCAGTCCCGAGCCTTCACGCATCGCCGGCGTGATTGCGACGACGCGACTGTCGCGAGCCGCCTCGTCGCACAGCCAGTTGCTAAATATCTGCGTATAGGTCGTCTTGCTGGCCTTTGCTGCGGCAATTCCTATGGCAGGATCGAATTTGCCGGGGCCGTGATACAGGATGGGATCGGCTTCTGCCTGCGCGTATCCGCAGCCTTTGCGGGTGATGACGTGGAGCAGTTGCGGGCCTTTGAGCTCGCGCAGCATCTCGAGCGCGGGCACGAGCGCATCCAGATCGTGGCCGTCGATCGGCCCTACGTAATTGAAGCCGAACTCTTCGAACAGCGTAGCTGGAAGCAACACCCCCTTCACCTGCGCCTCAACGGCATGGGCAACGTTCGCGATCGCTACCGGCAGCGTCTTGAGGATCTCCTTCGCGTCGGCTTTGCGCTGGTTGAGAAAGCGGTTTGCGGTCAACCTGGCGAAGCAATCGCGCAGCGCGCCGACAGGTGCCGAGATCGACATGTCGTTGTCGTTCAGTATCACCAGCAGACGTAGTTCTTTGCTGGCCGCCATGTTGTTCATCGCTTCGAATGCAATTCCGGCACTCAGTGCGCCATCTCCGATCACGGCCACGCAGTGCCGGTCTTCGCCACTGATCCGAGTTGCATGCGCCATGCCAAGCACGGCGGAAATAGACGTGCTGGAGTGCGCGGTGCCGAATGCGTCGTATGGCGACTCGCTGCGACGCGGAAACCCGGAGATACCGTCTAATTGCCGCAGCGTCTTCATTGCCTCGCGCCGACCGGTCAGGATCTTGTGCGGGTAGGACTGGTGTCCGACGTCCCACACGATGCGATCGCGCGGCGTATCGAACACGTAGTGCAGTGCGACGGCCAGTTCGACGGCGCCGAGATTGGAGGCGAGGTGCCCGCCGGTCGCTGCTACGCTGTGCAGTACGAAATCGCGCAGTTGGGCCGCGGTTTCCGGCAACTGCGTACGTGCGAGCCGTCTCAGGTCGGCCGGCGAGTCGATGGAATTCAACGAAGCGTACATATCCGCGTTCCAGACCAACGAGCAACAACACCATTAGCGCAATATCATCGGCTCGTCCTGCATGAGCACGGGGCGTATCGCCGGCCGGCACCAGCCATCGCCGGCGCCACCCAGTTCGACGCGCGCGAGAATCGCGCGAAACCAGACGGTGAAGTCTTGCGGTCGACGCTTTGTCAGATCGAAGATCCGACCGCGATGCATCCACCGCCAGTCGGCCACTTCATCAGCGTTCACCGTCGGCACATCGTCTGAAATGCCGATATAGATGTGATCGTATTCGTGTTCGATCAGCCCATTGGACACCTGCACCCGGTAGATCAGCGTCACCACCTCCCGCAGATCACAGGCGATGCCCATTTCTTCGCGCAGACGTCGGGATACGGCATCGTCGAGCGCCTCGCCTTGCCGGGGATGTCCGCAGCAACTGTTGCTCCACAGGCCAGCCGAATGGTACTTGCCGAGTGCGCGGCGCTGCAGCAACCAACGGCCGTCCCGATCGAAAATAAAAATCGAGAAAGCGCGATGAAGCGCACCACGTTGGTGCACGCGCATTTTGGTGTCGAAACCCACCGGGTTGTCGTTTCGATCCACCAGAATCAGCATCTCTTCCATTCTGTGCAGAACCGGATTCTGGAGGGTGCGAAGAAAAAGCGACATCCGCTCAAGGATATTGTTTCTGAGTGTACAAAATAACGGCGCATGGATTCTTGGCGTTGGGCATGTCGCTTGCCATTTAATTGATCCATAAATATCCTGATCAACTGACGAGAAGAGTACGTGAAATTAATGAGGTGCCTAATGCAGGAACCTATGATGGATGATGTCTTTTCCCGAGTATGCAGGCTGAACTCGATTTGGGCCAAATGAATCGCCGAATCCTTGCGGGTAAGGACATGGCGAGTATACGGCGCGCGCGGAAAATAACTGCAATGGCGGAAAATCCATTGCCCGCGAGGTGGCGCAAGACCGCATCGGATGCAATACGGTAGTGGGGATCTTCTTGTTTGATTGCTGATGAAGGTTTTGTTTTCTTATGCTACTGACGATAGGATCACCGATGATGAATGTCAAGCATACCGTATCGACACAATGTGACGGCACTGTGGCAATTCAATGTATTTATTATCGGGGTTTGATTCAGGGTGTCGATGCGGAATATGCGACATTATTGGCAGTGGACGATTGTCGGGTGACGTCATGGAACACAGGGCCGGTTTCGAGGGTACGTGAGCAGAATTTGCGGTTGACGCGACGAATTAGTGTGCACCTGCTCCCTGACTTGTCGTAACTGTTTGCCAGTTTCTTATTCGCGAATGTCGCGGCGAGTCACCCGGTGTGCCGGTGAGATCGGTATCCGGGTGTGCGACAGATATCTCCGCACCTTCCCGCTCTCCCTTCTTTTTGCCCGGGTCTTACCATCGGGTCAATTCTGCGCGCTTCGTCGCGGTTCACGCTGATGTGCGATGCGCACTAGGTTGTTGTATCGAAAGTGCCGATATGGATGTTGCCCTGGTTAATTAATATGGCGTGAGGATCAGGGGGCCGGCCGTGCAACTGAAACCGGTGTGCGAGCCAGAGGGCGGCGGCAAATTTGCCGCCGCCCGCGATGCCAGTCGCACTGCCGCCGGACAATCTCCTGCCGTTGTCGATCCTGGATAGCGGCATGTACGTGGAGATCCCCCGTGGTCACGCGTGCTGGCCAGAGACATCCTCGATGTGTCATGGGATGGTAACGTCGTGTACACCTACACGGCAACGGATCCCGGCACCGAGACATGGCCCTACACGCTGAAGATCCCTAACAACGCGCCGCATGCTGGCGTAGCCGCTGGCTCTACAAGCTTGACGTTCCGTGGATCTACACATGGAGCCGTGGTTTTTTTATCGTAGGCGCCTTCCTTAAAAAACAAAAAAGGCGCTCAAGATGACCCCTGCTGAAGCAAACGTTCCTCCCTCGCTGCGCACTCCCGTGCGTCGTGTCGCTCATCGCGGCCAGTACGACCGCGTGACGCTGCATGCGCTCCTGGATGAAGCCTACGTGTGTCACGTCGCGTTTGCTGATGAGCACGGCGTGCACTGCATTCCCACCGCTTGCTGGCGCGAAGGTGACTACCTGTATATCCATGGTTCGAACGGCAGTCGCATGTTGAAGCTGGCGGCGAGCGGCGCGCAGGTTTGCGTCACGGTCACGCATCTCGATGGATTGGTGCTGGCGCGTTCGGCGTTCAACCATTCGATGAACTATCGCTCGGCCGTGATTTACGGCAGTTTCGAAGCGGTGTCCGATGACCACAAAGCCGCCGCGCTGGATGTCTTCCTGGAAGGCATGATGCCGGGACGCTCAAAGGAAGTGCGGGCAGGCAACGCCAAGGAACTCGCGGCGACGACGGTGCTGCGCATTGCGCTTGCCGAAGCGGCCTGCAAGACCCGCACGGGCGGTCCGAAAGACGACGAGGAAGATATGGGCCTGGCGGTATGGGCAGGCGTGCTGCCGATGGCGTTGTCACCGCTTGAGCCGATCGTGGATGAGGCCGCTGTAGGAACCGACACACCGGAATATGTGCGGGAATGGCGGCATGCTGGGACGGATTGAGTCGCTAGCGTTGTGCTTGCAATCGGCAGACGGTTCCCGTGTTGATTGCAAGTGAGTCAGCAGCGTCTGACTGGGAGCACCAGCGGTTGCTCAATTCTGGTCTGCTCCTTGTGGCGCATCTGGCAATCTCTCCACGTTCTCAACAAAGGCTGCGCCCAGAAAGCCTGGATTCGTCCTCAATTCATAGATGTGGGCAGCGGTGGTGCTGCTGCTGAGCCCAAGGTAGCCGAAGCACGATATCGGCACACGCCTGACCGCTCTTCCATACAGATCCAGGACGGACGGGGCCATGAATTCCAGCTTGCATGGGTGTCCTTTGGTGTGCAACTGTACGACATACCCAGTGACGCGCTCGATGCTGTCGGGAAGACGTGCGCGCCCAAGCGATATATCGACAATTGAACATGCTGCAATAGCAAACAGTGGTGCGGCAACGCATATCGCCGTCAGCGCTACCGGCAAGGCGGCCGTCGCTAGTGCGTGTCTTCGCAGGAAGAGAGAACCGGTCAGCCCAGCGATCAGCAAGAATCCAAGCGTGGTCACCAGAACGGCTGGGAGCAGATCGAACATGTTTATCAGACTCGAATCACGGTTCGATATCCCGGAACCCATCAGCGCTGCAAACCCTGCCGCGATGAATAGCACGAACGGGAATGAGACTCTGTTGATGCTGGCTTCGGCGTTGACCGCTTCGCCGCTTTGCGTTTCCAGGCTTTGTGCCACACGAATGAGCGCCGCCTTGACCTGGTCCGTGTTCTCAGTGGGAATGCGATGCGGGAATTCCGCCCGAATCTTTAGGCCGCCAAGAGAAACGTTGGTCGCGCCGCTTGTGAGCAACGTCTCCACGCCATTCCTCAGGGCGCTGTCGCGCTTCAGCGTTTCTAGCGTGGCGCCGTTGATGCCATAGACGTCAACGTCGTAGGTGAATGGCTCCGGCATTTTGAGGCGCAATAACCTCGCGAGACTGTAAAGGAATCCGCTGTTCCTCGCCCGTGCGAAGCTTAACGCTCCCTCTACATTGCAGCTCGCTGTTCCTGTGGTGCGTCCTTTGTAGGTCTTTAGGGTCGCGCTGTAGTTGCTGTCGTTCGGTATTCTGGACATCGTTGATGTCACCGCTTTTTTAGTTGTCGGGTACGGGCACATCCCATGGTTCGGGCCGCTCAGGTCACAGCGTACCATGGGCGATTCATTGCGATTTGCCGACCGGCGAGTTCCGAATTCGCCGAAGGACGCCTATAGTGGAAGTGGAGTCGCCTCAGGGCGGATGTCCTTTTGAGGACGGTCATATGTGACGGGGGCAAGATGACTACCGATTCGGGTTTGGCTAACAGTCCGCAGGAAGAGGCGCGAGGGTCGCTGCTCACGCTGATCAAATACCTCGAACGCTCGCTCGATGTGGGAAAGTCCGTCGTCATGATGCGCAGCGATATGGAGGTCTTTTCCGTCTACGTGGGCGACCCGGCGGCTGAGGAGGAGGATCTGAAAAATCTTGGGACCATCACGGCGACCGTCGCCAACGAGATACTTGAGCTGACTCAGGTGGGTGTCAACCGGATGACGGTTGGAGGCCAGACTTACCGGTTTTTCCGAAGCTTCACGCACATCGCCGATGTTGGAGCGGTGGTATTCGCCCCGGCGTAGGTTGACGCCGGTTGGCTGTACTTCACGCACAGCCTGGTTGGCGCACTGGATGGCATTCTTGCCGCGCGTGCTTCGGTACGGCTTTGAAAGACGGCTACGTAACGCGCCCACACCCTCTGAAACGCTACGCACGCTCACACAATCGAGCGATAGTTGATTCAACCAAAAATGCTCCAGTAAACAATAAAGACAACTACCGCCTCGCAGATAGTATTCATGTATCAACCTCGGCTGGCGGGTCTCTGAAGCATTTTCTAGCTGTCTTGTGTTCACCTTGGCTGCGGAGTCAGTATCTATGCGAGTTGTCGTATTGGGCAGCGGTGTCGTCGGCGTAACAAGCGCGTTCTATCTCGCGCGTGCGGGCCACGAGGTGACCGTCATCGACCGCGAAGAAGGTCCTGCGCTTGAAACGAGCTTCGCAAACGCGGGGCAGATATCGCCTGGCTACGCGGCACCATGGGCAGCGCCTGGCGTACCACTGAAGGCAGTAAAGTGGATGTTTCAAAAGCACGCGCCGCTCGCAATCAGGCCAGACGACGAAGACAAGCAGTTTCAGCTTCAATGGATGTGGCAGATGCTGCAGAACTGCACTGCCGAGCGCTACGCGGTGAACAAGAACCGCATGGTCAGGCTTGCGGAATACAGTCGCGATTGCCTTAAGGCTCTGCGAGCCGAGACAGGTATCCAATATGAGGGGCGTACGGGTGGCACGCTGCAAGTCTTTCGCACGCAGCAGCAATTCGAGGGTGCGGCCAAGGATATCGCGGTACTTGAAGAGGCCAACGTTCCGTACGAGTTGCTGACTGGAGCAGAGCTCTCGCGGATTGAACCGGCACTCGCTGCCACCTCACATAAGCTGACGGGTGGATTGCGCTTGCCCGGCGACGAGACCGGCGATTGCCAATTATTCACGACTCGGCTTGCGGCTTTGGCTGAGCAAGCGGGCGTCACGTTCCGTTACAACACTCTGGTTGACGGTCTCGTGGTCGAGGGTGGCAAGGTTGCCGGTGTTCGGCATGGCGCCAAACTCATTCATGCCGATGCGTTCGTGGTGGCGTTTGGGTCATATTCGACGAATTTCCTTTCTGGAATCGTTAAGATTCCTGTCTATCCGCTCAAAGGCTACTCAATCACTGCGCCTATCATCGACGAGGCGCGCGCGCCGGTTTCAACCGTCCTTGACGAAACCTACAAGATAGCTATTACGAGGTTCGATAAGCGCATTCGTGTCGGTGGAATGGCTGAAATCGTTGGCTTTGACAAGCGTCTGCGCGAGGCTCGCCGCGAGACGCTGGAAATGTGTGTGAACGACCTGTTCCCTGGTGGTGGCGACACATCGAAGGCCACTTTTTGGACCGGACTGCGGCCCATGACGCCTGATGGCACTCCGATTGTCGGCATCACCTCGGTGCCCAATCTCTATCTAAATACAGGTCATGGCACGCTTGGCTGGACGATGTCATGCGGCTCGGCACAGCTTCTCGCGGACTTGGTATCCGGAAAGGCGCCGGCTATCCAGTACGATGACCTGAACGTTTTTCGCTACGCCAAGGAAGCTCCGGCCCCCGCCGACTTTAACCTCAACTAGGGGCGCGGTGATGCGACAGCGTTAAAGACGGCACGCCCCCTACTCAACCGTCACCGACTTCGCAAGATTGCGCGGCTTATCAATATCGGTCCCGCGCGCCAGCGCAGCATGGAAAGCCAACAACTGCATCGGGATGGTGTGCAGAATCGGCGAGAGCAAGCCGTGGTGTTCCGTAAGGCGGATGACCTTGATATCCGGGCTGACCGTAATGCCGCAGTCGATATCGGCGAACACATAGAGTTTTCCGCCACGCGCGCTGACCTCATGCATATTCGACTTGAGCTTTTCGAGCAGACGGTCGTTAGGCGCCACCGCGACCACGGGCATCTCATCGCTGACAAGCGCAAGCGGGCCGTGCTTCAATTCCCCGGCCGCATAAGCTTCCGCATGAATATAAGAGATCTCCTTCATTTTCAGGGCGCCTTCCATCGCGACCGGGTAATGCATGCCGCGCCCAAGGAACAGGATGTCTTGCCGTCGGGTCAACTCCTCGGCCCAGGCCATGATCTGCGGTTCCATGGCGAGTACTTTCGCCATCGCATCCGGCAGGTGTCGCAACGCACGCAGATGTTGCTGTTCTTCCTGCTCGGAAAGGCGCTGCCGGCATTGAGCGAGCGTGAGCGCAAGGAGAAACAGTGCGACGAGCTGCGTGGTGAAGGCTTTCGTCGACGCTACGCCAATTTCAATACCGGCGCGGGTAAAGAACGTCAGGGCGCATTCACGGGCAAGCGCGCTGGTCGGCACATTGCAAATGGCGAGCGTGTGATGCATGCCCGCCTGCCGCGCGACCTGCACGGCGCCGAGCACGTCCGCCGTTTCCCCGCTCTGCGAGACCGCAACCACCAGCGTATTCGGATTGGGCACGCTGTCGCGATAGCGGTACTCGCTTGCAATCTCGACGTTCACAGGCAATCCGGCGAGGCTTTCGATCCAGTATTTGGCCGTGAGCGCCGCGTGATAGCTGCCCCCGCACGCGAGCAGCAGCACGGAATCCACGGCGTTCAGCACTCGCCACGCATTGTCGCCAAACAGTTCGGGCATGATCGACGTGACGTCCTGCAGCGTGTCCGCGACAGCTCGCGGCTGTTCGAAGATTTCCTTCTGCATGTAATAGCGGTAGAGGCCGAGGTCGGCCGCTCCACTGTGCGCAGCCACAGTGTGCACTTGGCGTTCCACACGCTGACCGCCGGCATTGACGATCCAGTAGCGATGGAGTTGAAGGTCCACCACGTCACCGTTTTCCAGATAGGCGATCTGATCGGTGACGGTGGCGAGAGCAATGGCATCCGAGGCGAGGAAGTTTTCTCCGTCACCCACGCCGACCACGAGCGGCATGCCGTCCCGGGCGCCGACCAGACGATGCGGTTCGTCGCGGCAAAGCACCGCAATCGCGTAGCTGCCGCGCAACTGCACGACGGCTTCCCGGACCGCCTCGAACAGATCGCCGTTGTACAGATGATCGATCAGGTGGGCGATTACTTCGCTGTCAGTCTGGCTGGCAAAGATGTAGCCGCGTTGTTCTAGGAGCGCACGCAGTTCCTCGTGATTTTCGATAATGCCGTTGTGGGACAGCGCGATCCGCGGCGTCTGCGCGTTTGGTGAGAAGTGCGGGTGCGCGTTGTCGGTAATGGGTCTGCCGTGCGTGGCCCAACGGGTGTGAGCGATGCCGGTGTAGCCGGACAGGCCGCGCCGCGCGATCTCGTCCTGCAGGTTCGCCACACGCTCGACGCTGCGCGAGCGCAGCAACTGGCGGTCGTGATAAAGCGCCACGCCGCAGGAATCGTAACCGCGGTATTCGAGCCGTTTGAGGCCGTCGACCAGGTTCGGCAGGATGTTGCGCTGTGCGACCGCACCGACAATTCCACACATGATGTCTCTCGCTAAGTGTTCGTGGCAGGAATCAGTGCTGCGATCTTAGGGGCGGTCTAAAGAAATTAAATTGCAAAATATGTGGATAAATGAAATTAGACAGTGCGACTGGAATGTGATGAAATTTAATTTCACATTCGGTAGTTAGGAAGCAGCGATGAGCGGCGTTTATCTGGATGATCTTGACGTAAGGATTCTCGGCGTCCTGCAAGCGGACGCGTCGGTGTCGAATCTCGACCTGGCGGCGCGGGTGCATGCGTCGCCGCCTACGTGTCTGCGCCGGGTGCGTCGTCTCAAGGAGGTGGGGGTGATCCGGCGGCAGATCGCGATCATCGATCAGGCCAAAATCGGCTCCACGCTGATTGCGATCATCGAGGTCACGCTCGACCGCCAGACGACCGAGGATTTCGCGGCCTTCGAAGCCTATATCTGCGCAGAACCTGCGGTAACGCAGTGCTATCGGGTCTCACCGGGTCCGGACTTCGTGATCGTCGCCGATGTGATGGACATGCCCGAATACGACGAACTCGCGCGACGGCTGTTTAAAGCTTCTTCCAACATTCGCAACGTGCGGACTTTTTTCTCGACGCATCGCGCGAAGTTCGAGGCGAACGCGCCGGTGCGTGCCGCGATAAACCCGAGTCAGTAGGTCGCGCGAATCGTGCCGCCATCTCGCGGCATCACTTCCATCGTGTATTTCTCATGCTTGCGCGAATAGCTGCGTCGCGCTGAGCGCCGTGCCAGCGTCTGTCAACAACAACCGCTATGCTATTCATTTCGCCCCAACAAGGACCGTCTCATGAAACAGCCACAAGGATCCATGATTGCCTTCAAGCGCCCCGATGGAAAGGACGTTGAAGGCTATCTCGCCAAGCCGCAGAACCCCGTTGGCGCACCCGCCATTGTCGTGATTCAGGAGTGGTGGGGCTTGAATGACCAGATTCGCGGCGTCGCCGACCGGCTCGCCCAGTCCGGCTATCTGGCGCTCGTCCCCGATCTCTACCGCGGCAAGATGACGGTCGAGCAGGAAGAAGCGCACCATCTGATGAGCGGGCTCGACTTCGGCGACGCCGCCTCTCAGGATATTCGCGGCGCTGTGCAATATCTGAAGCAGCAGACCGAACGTGTCGCCGTGACCGGCTTTTGCATGGGCGGCGCGCTGACGCTGCTGGCGCTCGGCCAGATCCCCGAATTGTCGGCCGGCGTCGTGTGGTATGGCTGCCCGCCGCTGGAGTACATTCAGGCAGACAACATCAAGATTCCCGTGCTGGCTCACTGGGCCAAGCAAGACGCCTTCTTTCCCCCGGCCGCCGTCGAGGCAGTCGAAGCCAAACTGCGCGACGCAAAAGTCGAGCTCGAATCGCATCATTACCTCGCGCATCATGCGTTCGCTAACGAAACGGCAGTCGGACCGGGCCGTATCGAAGGCACCCAGTTCGATCCGGTCTGGTCGCAACTGGCCTGGGACCGCACGTTGACTTTCTTCGGCCGCACGCTGTGGCCGCAGCGTGGCTAGTCTGAACTGACTCGCGGGCGCCGGCGAGTCACCTGCGCGCCCGGCGTCGCTTGCGGTTATGGAGAAGGCCGCCGCCGGGCCGGGCACGCCGCAGACTTGACCGGCCGGCTGACGTCGCGAGGCCCGCTGGGCCTTTGCGGCGCATGCCGGGCCGCAGCAGAACGAGCGGGGTTGGCAGGATACAATTCGGCAGCGCCAAAATTGTCCCAAACCGACCTGATCGATCCATGCTCAATCCTACTCGGACCTACCTGCTGGGTCCGCTGCTGAAAGGCGTCTCACGTTCGTTCTACCTCACGCTGCGTATCTTGCCCGCCGGTATGCGCGATCCCATTGGTCTCGCGTATCTGCTCGCGCGCGCAGCCGATACCATCGCGGACACCTCGCTGATTCCCCCTGAGCAACGCCTCGAGTTGCTGCTGGCGCTGCGCGCGCAGGTCAACGGCGCCGCCGATGAAGGCGCGTTCCTGCAGCGGCTGTCCGTCGAGGTCGCGGGGCAGCAGACGCAGTCAGACGAAAAAGTGCTGCTTGAATCGCTCGGACCGGCGCTCGCGATTCTTGCGCAACTGAGCGAGTCGGACCGCAAGGCGGTCCGCGAGATTGTCTCGACGTTGACGGAGGGCATGGAGTTCGATCTTCGTACGTTTCCGGACGAGCGTTCCGGTCAGATCGTGGCGCTTCGGGAGTTGGCCGAGCTCGACCGCTATACCTACCTGGTGGCCGGTTGTGTGGGCGAATTCTGGACGCGGATGACCTACGCGCACATGCCGGGGACGCTCAAAGATGCTCCCGAAGCGATGCTTGCGCGCGGGGTTCGCTTCGGCAAAGCGCTACAGATGACCAACGTGCTGAGGGACTGCGGCAAGGATTTGCGGATCGGCCGCTGCTACCTTCCTGTTGCGCTGCTGGAGCGCTTTGGTCTCACGCCGCAAGACCTGCTGGTGCCGGGTAATTCATTGCGCGCGCAACCGCTGCTGTTCGAGCTGGTGCGGCTGAGTCTGGATCATTTCCGCGCCGCAGTCGAATACACGCTGGCGATTCCCCGCTTCTCGGTTCGCTTGCGGCTCGCCTGTTTGTGGCCAGTGCTCATCGGTCTCGAAACCTTGGTGCTGCTGGTACATAACGAGGCATGGCTCGACCCGGCCAAGGTCTCGAAGATCCAGCGCAGCAAGGTTTACGAGGTGATCGGGTATTCGACCGCGCAGGTGGCGTCGAATGCCGCCTTGCGTCGCTGGACCGGGCGCCTGATCGGGCAAATCGAAGCGCGCTTGAAGGCCTGAGAGCGCCGCGCGCCTGAGGCTAGGCGAACTCGCCGGGCTCGGAGGTCATGTCCTGATCGCTGACCTGCTCCAGGATATAGCCATAACGATAGACGCTGCTCAGGATATAGCCGTTGTGCGGCCGAAGATTGAGCTTCGAGCGAATCATGGACGCGTGACTATCGATGGTCCGCGACACGAGTGCGGCTTTCTGATTCCATACGACTCGCCGGATATGCGATATGGAAACCGGCCGCGACATGTTTCTGAATAGCAGCAAAGAAAAGTCGTATTGCTTTCTCGTCAGACCAATAAAATTCCCGGAAATAAAAACACCTTGGCCGGAGTGATCGAAACGGTATTCGCCGAAGCTCTCCTCGGGGCCGCCTCTCGCAACCTGCTGCGCGCGGCCCAGTATCGTGCTGACCTGGGCAATCAATCTCTCGGGCGTGGCCGGCAGGTATAGGACATCGGCTGCTCCTGAAGTGGAGAGGTAAAGCAGATCGGGCGCAACCGGCTGGTCCGAGCAGACCAGCACCGGCAACTCCGTCGGCAGATTGATGCGAATCCGCGTGAGCGTCTCGACCAGATTCATGTCCTCGGTCATGCGGCCAAGCACGAGAAGGTCGAATGGGCACCGAAGCGCCATCGTGTACAGCTCATGCTCGGACTGGAACAGATGACACTCGTAGTTGCCCGCTTCCAGATGAAGTTTCAGCGATTCCGCCTCGGTTGCCAGGGCGGTCAGTATGGCGATGCTCATTTTTGAATGCGTCAACGGAATGATTTTTGCCGGTTGAGATGCGGCTTCACGCCATGCGGCCTAGGTGCCGTGCAGGGGCTGCGCAGCATAGGCTCAACGCTCCGCCTGAGATTGGCGAAGCCGTTGTTCATATAGGCGACAAAGGGGGCGACAGGGTTTTAGCGCGATCGCCAGCGCTTGGCTGGGGAATCCGGCCCGTCACGGGCGCAGACTGGGTGGCCCATCGTATACCTGCTCCTTCCACGCAGATCATGGCGCCTCTATTCACGAGGACGCTCGATCTTCAGGCTTACAATTCATACAGGTAAACCGCTGACAGGTATTGTCAAACCATTTACCCACCTTCCCCAAGCTGCATATTTTTATGTCCGTGAAATTATCACGTGTTAAAAAATAATTTGTCTATTTTTGTGCTTTTTTGTAAATAAATATCGAATGTTAAATATAAAATCCATTTCGCATCGAAGGCATGCTGGGCGGGGCGATCGGCGTGAATCTATGCTATTTGGAAATTGAAATTAATTCGGATAGCGGAGCATTGCTCGCTTATCGATCCGTGCAATGCGTGGGGAAATCACCGTAAATGCACCGATGGTGTCGGTTCAGTCGGAACCGGATTATCCGGCAAGCCGGGTTTTATCCGGGAGCGACGCGGCCGGAGCCAAATAGCCGCGCCGCACAGGCGCGGCTGGTGCCACCCAGCGCCGCCCAGCGCAAAAATCCGCGTCATCGGATCATCCGTGAGGCTCGCGCAGTGGCATGATATCGGCCTTACGTCCCCCTCTATCCGCCTCTCCCGAACATGTCGAACCTGATCGTCCATGGCGGTCTCCCGCTACGCGGGGAGATCGAGCCATCTGCCAACAAAAACGCTGTCCTGCCGATTCTTTGCGCCACGCTGCTGACTAGCCAGCCGTTGCGTTTGATCGGCGTCCCCGAGATCACCGACGTCAAGAAGATCCTTGAGATTTTCCGCACGCTCGGCAGCGAAGTGTCGATGGATTTCCGCACCGGCATTCTCGATCTGCATCATCACGCCACCACCTTCGATCCGGTGACGCACAAGTTGCCGGAGGAGATGCGCTCGTCGATCATGCTCGTGCCGCCGCTGCTGGCGCGCTTCGGCGTGGCGCGTCTGGAGAACGACGTGAAGGGCTGCACGCTCGGCGTGCGCGAGATCGATCCGCACGTCGAGGTGTTCGAGCGCTTTGGCGCGCGGGTGGCACGCACCGCTGAATCGCTGATCGTCCGCGCAGAGACGCAGATGAGCGCGAATCATCATTGGCTCGACTATGCGTCGGTCACCACGACCGAGAACTTCGTGCTGTGCGCGGCGTCGGCCAACGGCACGTCCACGCTCGTCAACGCCGCGTCCGAACCGCACGTCCAGGAATTTTGCCGTTTCCTCGCCATGCTGGGCGTCGAGATCGACGGTATCGGCACGTCGCGTCTGAGCGTGTCGGGAGGGCAAAAACTCGGTGGCGGCGAATTCCGCTTTAGCGAGGATTTCCACGAAATCGCTACCTTTCTGGCTCTGGGCGCAATCACGGGCGGCGATATCGTGGTGCGCAATTCGGCCCCGGAGCAGTTTCCGCTGATCGATCGGACCTTCGCAAAGTTCGGCGTGGAGGTGGTGCATCGCGACGGCTGGTCGCGCGCCTTGCGTGACGGCCCATTGCGAGTGCGCCGGCCGTTCACGCAAAACATCCTCACCAAGGTGGAAGCGGCGCCATGGCCGTATCTGCCGGTGGATCTGCTGCCCATCTTCATCGCCCTCGGTGTGAAGGCGGAAGGCAGCGCGATGTTCTGGAACAAGGTGTATGACGGCGCGATGGGCTGGTCGGTCGAGCTTTCCAAGTTCGGCGGACACGTGTTCTTGTCCGACCCGCACCGGCTGATCACGTTCGGCGGCTTGCCGCTGAGTCCGGCGCGCGTTGAAAGCCCCTACATCATTCGCGTGGCGATCGCGCTTCTGATGGTTGCCGCGAGTATCGAAGGGCGCTCGGAAATCATGAATGCGCTGCCGATTCGCCGCGCGCATCCGCATTTCGTGGAGAACCTGCGCTCGGTTGGGGCGAACGTGGAATGGACCAGCGGCGAATGACGGTGCGCGTCGGCTGAACGCGCGCTGTCGTCACTGCACTGCGTAGCCGCGACCCTGCATGCAGATGCCGTAGGCGCGCCAATAGCGCGTCATTGGCGGCTCGGGTGGCGGCATCGGCGGCGGTTTCACCTCGGCCGCGGTTTGCGGCTCGCTGGCGCCGCCCAATTCGGGTATGCCGTTTTTGTCGGTTTTCGGCATCGGCTCGCCCGCCTGTGCCATGGGAGCGGCTGCTCCCGCGGTTGCGGCACTGGCCGGCATCGCGCCTGCCGGAGCCGTCCCCGTCATCGTCATGCTGGCTGCTGACGCGGTGCCGCTCGCGGGCAGCGGCGGCTGCGAGACCTGCGGTCCGCCAGTGAGGGATACGCCCGACGCGAACTTCGGCGGCATCGGCGACTGCGCCTGCTGAGTGATATTGACCTTGCTCTGTTGGCTCGCCACGCTGTAGCACGTCGCAGCGTCGACGCTTTGCTGCCACGGGCTCTGGCTGCGAATCGGGTAAACCACAGGCTGCCACGCCAAGGTGGCGCCGCTCACGGCGAGTAGCGTCAGGCCCATAGGGATGGTCGTTTTCATCGCGACGCCTCCTGCGGTCTTGCTGCAATCCGAGTCTGGCTTTACTGCCCTAAGGCATGTTGCAACGTAAAGCCCATCCCCCACTTGCAGTTTGCGCTCGACCGGCAATAGATGTCGCTTGAGCGTAACACCGTGACCTGCCGGCAAGCGGCGCTAAATATCGGCTCTGTCGGCCATTCTGAAGCTCAATCGGGGCAGTGCGGGCTGCCGGTCCGGCGATTCGGAGCTTTGGCGCGGCGGACCATGGTGGCGCCAGCGCGGGAGGCGAGAGCGGCGCCGTCCGCGAGCATGCCTTTTCTTCGGAGTGCCTGGCGCGCGGCCGGGTCCGCGCTCAGGCCGCCTTCCCGACTGCTTCCAGCTCAACCGACAACACCATGCGCCCGGTCTCCACGCCCATGGTGTTGCGCATCGGCGGGGCACGGAACGATTCGAACTGGGCGCGCTGCGCAGCCGTGCCGATCTCGAGCTGTGCCAGCAGATCGGCGACCACCGCATACAGCACGGTCGTATTGCCGTCCTCAACCTTGACGGCAATCCCTAGCGCACCTTCTGCGCCAAGCCGAGCCGTTTGCTCGTTGGGCCGCACACCGATCGCATAGCTCGCTTCGGCTCCGACCTTGGCGACCAGCGCCCCGTCGAAACAGCGCATCAACGCGGTACAGAAGCGTCCTTCGCCGGCGACCATCTCCGGGTATGTGGTCATCGCGTGGTAGATGCGGGCCAGTGCAGCAGTGCGCGCGGCGGCGGGCGCTCCAGCAGGTTGCGCCGCGGCGTCCGCGAGCTTCGCGTAGAGCCTGGCGAGGCGTTCGAGCGGGAAGGCCGGGGTAGGCAAATTACAGCCGTCGATGGCCCATTGCACCGCGTCATCCGGCAGATCACAGACTTCTGCCACGGTGTGCTTCACGCGCACCTGCAGCGGATGCTCGTGCAGGTGGTAGTCCTGTACGGCCGCGCCGATCGCCCGGGCCCCCGCGACCATCCCGGCGTGCTTGCCCGAGCAGTTGCTGCATACCGCGCCAGGCGTGAAATCACGCCTGATCCACGCCCGGTAAACAGCCTCGGACAAAGGCGGGTGGCCGCCGCAGCGCAGGTCGGCTTCGCTCGCCTGCGCTTTTGCGAGCATCTGTCGCGCCCGTTCGATGTGCCGCTCCTCGCTATTGTGCGAGCCGCACATGAGGGCGAGATCGGCTTCCTCGAAGCCAAAGCGTTCGAGCGCGCCGGTTTCGAGCACCGCCAGCGCCTGCGCCGGCTTGGCCGCCGAACGCGCCAGCGTCAGGCGCGCTGGGTCGCCAAACTGATACAGCAAGCGGCCTTGCGCGTCGACCACCGCGACATGCGCCCGATGTGTGTTTTCGATCGCCGCGCCGCGATAGGTTGTAGCCGCAATTGGCCCGGTGGTGCTTGCCGTCATTGATGTCTCCGGTGTCGACTGGAGTTAGCGCTTTAGCGCGTTACTCTGATCCCATGCAAAGCGGTCGACCAGAGTTAGTGCTTCAGCGCTTACTACAGTCCCATGTGTTGGAATGCAGCGGATTTTACGTTTTTATATGGCGCAAACCAAATGTGGCGGGCATGGCCGGATTCGCTGTGTCATCGGTATGTCAGCGAGTGGACCTAAAAGTGTCAACAGCGATGCCGCATTGTTGATGCGGAGTAGAGCGCATCGTCATTTTGTATGACGAATAAGGTATTATTTACTGCTTCGGAATGAAATGGAATGTAAGGAAAAACTGAGGCGGAATTCAGGCTAAGGAATTCGTATGTTTGTACTAGTCGTTTAATACCGCCAGAATCCGGTCAATTTCCTCAAACTGGGCAGTCGACAATCGATGGTTCTGCATGACGGCGTACAGGCGTTTGCGCCAGTACTCGCGCGGCAGCCCGGAGCGGCGCAGGTCGGCCGCGGACAGGCGCCCGATCACCAGCCGGATATGCATGATTTCGCTGTGTACGAGCTTCGCGGAATATGCGCCTGACATTTTCGACTGCTCGCCAATGCACAAACCCCGTTCGGAGATTATTCCCATTGTTGCTTGCCGCCGGGCGGGTGACGCCGCGCAAAAAAACCCCGGAACGCGTCGTCCGCTCGAATTCGGCCTCCTGTTGGTGTTATTAGTGATGAGGCGTACCGCAAATCTGGAACGCCAGATGCTGGGTAATTAATCGTTCGGCTATACCGAACTGTGTTCGGTATTAGATTCATGGTAATTTCCGCTTTAGTGACTGTCAATATGAGATGTGGGATGCTAGACGGGTAGCTTCATCAATCTGACGGAATCAGAATAGAAAATGACAGATGCAGCTCAAACTACCGAGGATCGATACGCGCTACGGAGTGTTAATCGTGCGCTCGATGTCCTGGAGGCCTTGGGGAAGGCGGCCAACGACGGCATGACCGTCGCCGGCGTGGCTGAACAGATCGGCGTATCGAAGAGCACGGCCTTCGCGCTGTTGCAGACGCTACTGTTACGCAATTTCGTGACCGATGTGCGACTCGGAGGCTCGCGCCGCTACCGCCTCGGGCTTTCGCTCGTCTATCTGGGCGATCGCGCGGCCGAGGACATCGGCGTGTCGCAACTGGCGCTGCCGGTGCTGCGCGAACTGACCGAGCAGACCGGCTTGACCTCGCGTCTGGCGATTCTCGATCACGGCTATGCCGTGGCCATCAGCCGGGTCGACGCCCCCGGTATCTTGCGGATCGCATCGGCGCTCGGGCAGCGCGAGTTGCCGCATTGCTCGGCGCTCGGCAAGTCGTTACTTGCACTGCTGCCGCCGGCGCGGGTCGTCAAGCTGCTGGCGCAAACCGGCATGCCGCGCCGCACCGAACACACGCTCGTGACACCGTCCGAATTGATGACCGACCTGATGCTGGTCGCCGAACGCGGCTATGCGTTCGATAACGAAGAGGACAACATCGGCGTGGTGTGCATCGGCGCGGCCATTACCAATCGCGAGGGCGAAGGCGTCGCGGCGATCAGCGTGACCACGCTGAAAAGCGGCTTGAGCGACGACGACCTGCATGAGTTGGGACGCACGATTCGCAAACATGCGGATCGCGTGAGCCGGATGCTGGGCGCAGAGGTGGATCCGGAAGTCTGCGCGGTGTAAGTAAACCGGACCATACATCGAGCGAATTGCCTTGCCGCGACAGCACCCTCGGGAGTGGGGGATGGTTGCGCGCGTCAGGCGCGGGCACGAAGGAATCTCATGCTGACGCCATTTCTTGACCTGTTCGATCTGCGCGGCGCAGGCGATTATCTGCCCGTGCTGCTCAAAGGCGCCGCCACCAGCCTGGCGCTGACGGTTTGCATCATGTTGATCAGCCTGCCGCTCGGGCTCGTTATCGCGCTCGCCAAACTGGGCCGCTCGCGAATCCTGCGCACGCTCGCATCGACCTATATCGAAGTGATCCGCGGCACGCCGGCGCTGCTGCAACTGTTCTACATCTACTTTGTTTTGCCGTCGTTCGGCATCCGTTTCGATCCGTTTATGGCTGGTGTGATCGGACTGTCGATCAATTACTCGGCGTATCTGGCCGAGGTCTATCGCGCCGGGATCGCCGCGGTGCCGCAAGGCCAGATCGAAGCGGCCAAGGCGCTCGGCATGTCGCGCCGCAAGATGCTGCGTCTGATCGTGCTGCCGCAGGCGATTCGCGTGGTGATTCCGCCGCTTGGCAACTATGGTATTTCGCTCTTCAAGGACACCTCGCTGGTGTCGATCGTCACAGTCAAAGAACTGATTTTCACGGGGCAAATCATTTCGTCGACCAACTTCCAGTACGCCACCGTCTTCACGATCATCGGGGCGATCTATCTGGCGTTTTCCTATCCCAGCGCCTTGCTGGTGCGCTGGCTCGAACGCCGCATGCGCGTGGGTAGCGCGGCGAGGCCGGCGGGCGGTCCGCAGCAGGGTACGGCGGCAACGCCATGATGCGTCTCGAGCGCGTCAACAAGCGCTTCGGCGACCTGCATGTGCTGCAGGACGTCTCGCTGAACATCGCCAAAGGCGAAGTGCTGTGCGTGGTCGGGCCGTCCGGTTCAGGCAAGTCGACCATGCTTCGCTGTATGAACCATCTGGAGACCATCGACAGCGGCACGATCTATTTCGATGAAGTTCCCGTTTACCAGAGCCTCGGGAACGGCAAGCAGCGCGGCGATAATGACCGGACGGTTGAAGCCATGCGCGCGAAGATCGGCATGGTGTTTCAATCCTTCAACCTGTTCTCGCATCTGAGCGTGATCGATAACATTACGGTGGCGCCAATCCATGTGCGCGGTATTTCGTCATCCGATGCAATTTGCATGGCTGAAGCGTTGCTCGACAAGGTCGGTCTGCTGACGAAGGCGAACGCTTACCCGCACGAATTGAGCGGCGGGCAGCAACAACGCGTCGCGATTGCGCGGGCGCTGGCCATGCAGCCGGAAGTCATGCTGTTCGATGAAGTCACGTCGGCCCTCGACCCGGAGCTGGTCGGCGAAGTCTTGCGCGTGATGCGCACGCTGGCCGACGAAGGCATGACGATGGTGGTCGTGACGCATGAAATGGGTTTTGCACGTGAAGTGTCCGACCGCATCGTATTCATGGCGGATGGACGGATTGTCGAAGAGGGGCACCCTGCGGCGTTTTTCGCAGCACCTCAGCAGGCGCGGACCCGGGATTTCCTGCGCTCGCTGTGGGAGCGAAACAGGCAACTGGGCGGAGCCGTCAGTCTTTAATAACACCGGAAACCAACGATTAGGAGCTCTCCATGAGAATCGTATCGCTGATGTTCGCTTCGATACTGACGGGTCTGTTTGCTGTCTCCAGCGCCTCGGCCGCAGACGACGCCGCGATTAGCGGCGTGCGGTTCGACGGCGGCGATGGTTCATACCGGCGCGCGGTCGAAAAGGGCGTGACCTTCGTGATCGCCGCCGACCCGCCTTCGACCTTCCAGGACAACAAGACCAACAGCTTCGATGGCGCTGACGTGCGCATCTTTCGCGAAGTCGCGAAGCGTCTAGGTATCGCCAAGGTGAATTGGGACATCGTGCCGTTCGACGCGATGATCCCGACCTTGCTTTCCGGGCGCGCCGACGTGATCGTGGATAACCTGCATGAGACCGAGACGCGCTTGCGGGTCGTGGCCTTTACCAGCCCTGCCTATTGGTACGGTTCGGGTATCGCCGTGCAGCGCGGCAATCCGGCGAAGATTCACGACTGGGCGGACTTTGCCGGCCACACCGTGGGGACGCTGCGCGGCAGTATCAATCACCAGTTGCTCAGCGAGCGCAAAGACCTCAAGGAGCTCAAGCTCTATACGAGCAACGAGGCGGAATTCGCCGACCTGATCGCCGGCCGCATCGACGTGGCGATGGAAGACGACATCAAGATCTCGCAGTTCCTCAAGCAGCATCCCACTGCGGCGCTCGAAATGGTGACGGACTACAAGCCGCTGCCTCAGGAATACGGCTATGCCCGCTACGCGCTGCGCAAAGGCGATGTGGATCTGAACAGCGCCGTGTCGCGCGCGCTCGATGAAATGCGCGCGGACGGCACGCTCGGCTCGATCATCGCGCAGTTCGGTTACACCGACCGCAATCTCTGGTATTTCCCGGTCAAGAACTGATCGGCACGGTCGGCGGCCGGCGCCTCTGCGGTAACGCAGTAGCGCTGCATGTGACCAGGCGCCAATCGAGCGCAACGCGCAAAAGACGGATCCCTCGAGACTTGGCCGTACAATCACGCCTTCGCAAAGCGCGTGGCCCTTGGACCATGCGCCGAGCGGCGTCGGCCTTTCCTCGAATCGAAATCAGAAATACACGCGACTTCCTCCACAAACTCGTCTTCGTCCTCTTCGCGTAAATCGCTGACCATCATCCAGACACTCGTGATTGTCGGAACGGCTGGCTTGATCGGTTCCCTGCTGGTGAAACTGCTGGTCTAGTCTTGCGGCTAGCGCCGGCCGTTTCGCGAAAGCCGAACGGCCGGTCACGCCAAACCCATCCAAGGTCATGCGGCATGACTGTTGCGAATCCGGTAATAATGTTTCGCCGAAGTGATGATTACTCCGGGTGAGTTGCATTACTAGAATGCAATCACTGGCTACGAACAAGGTGTTCGCAGCAGCAGAAAACAAAATCTGGAGGTCATTACCATGAAGTCACTTATTCAAGCCGTTGTTGTTGCCGCTGCCCTTGTCGCTCCGGTCGCCTCGTTTGCTCAGCAGTCGAACGCTCCCGTCACCCGCGCGCAAGTTCGCGCCGAGCTGGTTCAGCTCGAACAGGCAGGCTTCAATCCGAGCATTTCGGATCCGTACTACCCGGCTCACATTCAGGCCGCTGAAGCTCGCGTGAGCCAGCAAAACAGCTCGGAAACCGCCTACGGCGGCGCCGCCAATGCAACGGCAGTCGGCGTGCGCGCCACTGCGCCGGTCGCTTCGACCGGTCCGAAGTCGGTGTACTTCGGCGGCCAGTAAGCCGTTGATGGCGCCCCATCGGGTCACGAGGCGCGGTCCCGTGGCGGATGCAACGATGTAAAAGAAAGGCCGTTCCGACTCAACGTCGGAACGGCCTTTCGCATTCAGCCAAGCGCCCGAAGGAAGCGAAGCGCCTGCGTCTCAGGCGGCGACTGCTTCCACCGACGCCGTCAGCAGCACCGGAATCGACTTCGAGGTCGGCGTGCCGGCGCCATCCGCCACTGACGAAAGCGGCACCAACGGATTGGTTTCCGGATAGTAAGCGCCGAGGCAGCCGCGCGGGATGTCGTACTCGACCAGCAAGAAGCCATCGGCGCGCCGTTCGACGCCGTCGTCCCACACGCTCGTAATGTCCACGCGCTGACCGGCTGCGAAGCCGAGCATCGCGAGGTCGTCCTTGTTGGCGAACAGCACGCGCCGCTGGCCAAAGACGCCGCGATAGCGATCGTCGAGGCCATAAATCGTGGTGTTGTACTGGTCGTGGGAACGCGTGGTCATCAGCGTCATCAGGCGCTCGCCATGGCGGCTGCGGGCGCGGTGAATCGGTGTGTCCACGGAAATGGCGTGCACGAGGAACTGCGCCTTCTTGCTCGGCGTCTTCCAGATCCGGTCGCGCGAGGCGACGCCCAGGTGAAAACCGCCCGGGTGCTTCAGGCGCTCGTTGTAGTTTTCAAAACCGTCGAACACCTTCTCGATGCCGTCGCGGATCAGCGCGTAATCGTCCGTATGGGCGCGCCAGTCGACCTTGGCGCTACCGAGCGTCGCCTCCGCCATGCGCGCGACGATCGCGATTTCCGACAGCAGGTTCGGCGAAGCCGGCTTGTTCATGCCGTACGAGATGTGCACCATGCTGAACGAATCTTCGACGCTCACGCCTTGCGCCACGCCGCCCTGCATGTCGATCTCGGTGCGGCCGAGCGTCGGCAGGATCAGCGCGTCGCGGCCATGCACGAGATGGCTGCGGTTCAGCTTGGTCGTGATGTGCACGGTCAGATCGCACGAACGCATAGCTTCCCACGTCCGCGGCGTGTCCGGCGTCGCAATCGAGAAATTACCGCCCAGGCCGATAAACACCTTCACCTTGCCGTCGAGCATCGCCTGAATCGTGTTGACGACGTCGAGGCCGTGTTCGCGCGGCGGCTCGAACTCATACACCTTGCCGAGACGGTCGAGGAACTGCTGGGTCGGCCGCTCTTCGATACCCACCGTGCGGTCGCCCTGCACGTTCGAGTGGCCGCGCACCGGGCACAGGCCCGCGCCGCGCTTGCCGATATTGCCGCGCATCATCATCAGGTTCGACAGGAGCTGTATCGTCGGCACCGAATTCTTGTGCTGCGTGAGGCCCATTCCCCACGTGGAGATGACCGCTTTGCCCTTGACGTAGATGTCGGCGAGCTTGAGCACGTCGTCCATCGGCACGCCCGATTCGGCGACGATCGTTTCCCAGTCTTGCGCGCGCAGATCGCTGGCGAAGGCTTCGAAACCCACCGTGTGTTCGGCGATGAAGTCCACGTCCAGCACGCGTTCGCCGCCGTTCGCCAGGGCCGCATCGTCCAGTTCGATGACGCGCTTGGCGACGCCCTTGATCAGCGCAAAGTCGCCGCCGACCTTCGGGCGAATGAACACTGAGCTGATCCTGGTGCTGCCCAAGGTCAGCATTTCGACCGGGTGCTGCGGGCTGGCGAAGCGCTCGAGGCCGCGTTCCTTGAGCGGGTTGATCGAGACGATGGTCGCGCCGCGTTTGGCGCACTCCCGCAGCTCGCCGAGCATGCGCGGATGGTTGGTGGCCGGGTTCTGGCCGAAGATGAGCAGCGTGTCGGCGTGTTCCAGATCGTCCATCGTGACCGTACCCTTGCCGACGCCCACCGTCCCCGGCAAGCCGCGGCTGGTCGCTTCGTGGCACATGTTCGAACAGTCGGGGAAGTTGTTGGTGCCGTACAGGCGCACGAACAACTGGAACAGGAATGCAGCTTCGTTGCTGGCCCGCCCCGAGGTGTAGAAGGCGGCGCGGTCGGGGTCGTCGAGGGCCTTCAGATGGCGCGCGATCAGTTCGAACGCCGCGTCCCATTCGATCGGCACGTAGCGGTCGAGTCTGGCGTCGTAGACCATGGGGTCGGTCAGGCGGCCGTGCTGTTCCAGTTCGTAGTCGGACTGCGACATCAGCTCGGCAATCGTGTGCTGCTCGAAGAACGCCGGCGTCACGCGCTTGCTGGTGGCCTCGGCGGCCACCGCCTTGACGCCGTTTTCGCAGAATTCAAATGTGGAGGCGTGTTCGCGGTCCGGCCAGGCACAGCCCGGGCAGTCGAAGCCGTCTGGCTGGTTCTGCGCCAGCAGCGTGCGGTAATTGCCGGCAGTGACCTTTTCCTTGACGAGGTTGATCGCGACATACTTGAGGGCGCCCCAGCCCGCGGCGGGATGGGTGTACGGAGCAATGCGCGCTTCGGGTTTTTTCATGACCTTGCTGCCGGGAATAGGCGGATTTGCCGATGGACTCAAGATTACTGTGTTCCGAAAAGGGTGCGGAACACAGAAAACAGGAAAGGTAAGGGATACAGTTTTTGAGATTTATCATAGACTGCGCTCATTCTCCTGCTTTTTGTTGTCGCCGACCCCTTGAAGCTCTACGAAAAACTCGCCGATGAAATCGGCGCAGCCGTGCACCGCGGCGTGTTCGCCGCCGGCGAGCGGATTCCCTCGGTGCGCCAGGCGAGCCAGCAGCATGGCGTCAGCATCAAGACCGTGCTGCATGCCTACGCGCTGCTGGAAGGCCGTGGCCTGATCGAAACGCGGCCGCAATCCGGATATTTCGTGCGCGAACTGGCGGCGGCGCCTCTGAGCGAGCGCGAGCAGCCGGCGCCGAGCCCCGCGCCGGCCGCGGAAGTGGATGTGAGCCGGCTCGTGCTGTCCACCCTGCGCAGTATCCGCGCGCGCGACGCCATCCCGCTCGGCTCGCCGTACCCTGATCCGACGCTGTTCCCGTGGCGGCGTATCAATCAGTACGCGAACGCGATTGCACGGCGTCACGCGAGCTGGAGCCTGATCGACGACTTGCCGCCCGGCAATCCGGAGCTGATCCGCCAGATTGCGCGGCGTTATGCCGAAAACGGCGTGCCGGTCGATCCGGACGAGATCGTCATCACGCTCGGCGCGACCGAGGCGATCAATCTGAGCCTGCAGGCGGTGGCGAAGCCGGGTGACACGGTGGTGGTCGAATCGCCGACTTACTACGCGATGCTGCACGCCATCGAGCGTCTCGGCATGCGCGCGATCGCGGTGGCGACGCATCCGACCGACGGAATCGATATCGAGGTGCTCGCGGAGATCCTCGACAAGCAGAAAATCGCGGCGTGCATGGTGATGCCGAATTTCCAGAATCCGCTGGGTTTTCAGATGCCGGATGAACGGAAGCGGCAACTGGTCGAACTGCTGACGGCGCACGATATCCCGGTGATCGAAAACGACGTGTATCAGGAACTGTATTTCGGCGACGCGCGGCCTACGACGCTGAAGAACTTCGATACCAAAGGACTTGTGTTGCACTGTGCGTCGTTTTCGAAGAGCCTGACCGCCTCGTACCGGATCGGTTGGGCGATGCCGGGCCGCTATCGCGCCCAGGTCGAAAAGCTCAAATTCCTGAACACATTGACGACGCCTTCGGTGCCGCAGGTGGCCTTGGCCGACTATCTGCGCCAGGACGGTTACGACCGCCATCTGCGCCATGTGCGCAAGTTCTACCGCCAGCAGGCGCGGCTGATGAGCGCCATGGTGCAGCGCTTCTTTCCGTCCGGCACGCGCATTTCCTCGCCGCAGGGCGGCTATGTGCTGTGGGTGGAGATGCCCGGGCGCGTCGATTCGATGCAGCTCTACCAGGCGGCGCTCGCACGCGGCATCACGGTGGGCCCGGGCTATATGTTTTCGACGCGAAACGATTTTCGCAACTTTATCCGGCTGAACTACAGCTACCCTTGGACCGCGCAGACCGAAGCGGCGCTCAGGACGTTAGGCGGTCTCGTCGCAGAGATGGCCTGAGGACAAACAGATGAACGATGAAGTCGATCCGGTGCTGGTGGCGGTGCTGATGCAACTTTGGCGCGCGGAGCAGGAAACGCCTGGGCGCGACTGGTCGCTGGCGAAGCTCTCGAAGCAGGCCGGCGTGCCTATGAGCGCGCTGCGGCGGCAACTGACGGCGCTGGTGGACGGCGGCATTGCCCAGACGAGCTTCACGGAGGAGGGCACGGGTACCGCGGGACTCAGCGATGCAGGCCGCAGCTTATGTGCCGAGCTATTCCGCGATTCTGCGGAGTGAATTGGATCGCGTGTTCGCGATGAGCTGTCCCTCGGAGCGAGGCATCGCGAATTAGTTGCATAGCTAACGAGTCGCGCGTATCCTTCTCGCATGTTCGATCATTGCCTTTACTTCAACACCTCCGCGCTGGCTCGCCGTCTTGAACGCGAGTGGGCGGAAGCGTTCGAGCCTTTCGAGGTCACGCCCCCACAAGGCTTCATGCTGCGGGCGGTGATTGATCGCCCTGGCATGCTGCAGCGTGAGTTGTCGGAAGAACTGTTGATTGCCCGACCCACCGCGACGCGGGCGCTGGACGGCCTCGAAGCGAAGGGTTACATCGAACGTCGCCGTACTGAAGAGGACGGGCGGGAAGTATCCATTTTCCCCACTGCCAAGGCACTTGGAATCAAGGCCGAGTTGAACGGCGCAAGCGGGGCGGTGACGGCCAGGCTGAAGAAAGTGCTTGGCGGCGGGGAGTTCACGGAGGCCGTGTCGAAGATTCGTGAGGTACGCGAGTCGCTTCCGTGAAGTGTCTTTTTTGTTCGAGTATAGTTGCATAGCTAATTATTTCGGGGCCATATGCATGGTCGCCTCACCTTGAGTCCAGCAGGGCTGGCCAATCCATCATGAAACGTATCGCCGCTTTTTCTCTCGCTACCTGGGCCGCCGCCGCCATTCTGTATTTTGGCCAGCATTCAGTGGCAATGATCGCGCTCAGCGGCGTGGTCGTGCTGGGCGGATTCGACTTGCTGCGTCCTTAACGGGTTCAGTTGTGTGGCTTGGGGTTCATCTGCCCTATAAACGCGCCTAGCTTGCGTTTTACCCGGCCGGTCTGAGCGAGCAGCAACGGGAGTTCCGCGAGGCGGCCCCGCGCGTTCAACATGATGACGCGTCGCTCATGCCACGTTTCGCAGTTGGCCCAACGGGCCTTGTAGTCCGCGTGCAACGGACGAAAATCGAAGTCGCGGTCATTGGCGTGCGACCACCTGACCAGAAAATCGACGAGTAAGGCACCCACCGAGTAAGCGCTAAACGCCGCGTCATAGGTGGTGATGAAATACTCAACCGAGTTCGGGCCGACAAGGTTGACCGACGCCGCGACGGGTACCCCCGCTACTTTGACGAAGGCGACCAGCGGGTTCGCCGGCAGCTCCGTTCTCCGTGCCAGTTCGATAAAGAAGTCGCGCACCGTATCGTCCATCAGATATGGCGTGTTAAGGCCGTGGCTGATCGCCCAGCATCGCTTGTTGGCGAAGAGCCATGTCAGTATCGCCGTGGCGTCGCTCATCGTTTGCGCCCAGCCGAATTTCACTTCCCCTTGCGTTTCGAGCCGCTTGCGGCAATAGCGCAGATTTGAGCGCAGCGCCTTCGACCGCGTCGCCATGAAGTCGTCGTAACTCGCGAACGCTCTGAGCCGAATCGAATAGCCAGGCAATCTGCGCCAACGCGCCGGCAGTCGGGTCCATACCCAGGATTGCGGTAGCGCATCAAGCGCTTCGTGGAGGAGACTGCCGTGTTGAACCATATCGACCTCGAGGACATCGGCATGCACACGCATGACGGCCGCCGCAGCGTCCCGGTAGAGATCGCTGCGCGCTCGCCCTTTGAGCAGCGGGCCGCCATACTCCTCGCCGCTGCCGCATGTCAGTGCCTTGGCGATGCGCACGAATTTCTCGCGGAAGATCGCAACTGGCCACAGGGCGAGCAGTTCGTCGTCGCGCAATACGATCGCAACATTCACTACACCGCCCTTGCTGAACGCCTGCGCGGCGGCCTGCTCGCAGTACTCGAACGTCAGACATAACGGACAGTCATCGGCACGGGCGGCGAGGGTGCTCCACGCAGGACTCAGGGACGTAAAAGCGCCGGGCGTTTCGATCGTCAGCACGTCGAGCCTGATGGCCGGCTGTTCAAGCGATCCGAATCGACTGAAGTTTGTGTGGACCGGGATACCGGCATTGACCTTGTCCATCGTCACGACCTGAAGACCTGAATGACATTTCATCGGACGCAAGCGCAGGCGGGCCGCCAGGGTGTTACGCCAAACTTGCGCTACCCGGTTGAATTCTTCTCAGGAATGATGTTGCCTATCTACACGATCCTGGTTTGTACTGGATTTTGGCGTGAAAGCGCTACCCTAGTGCGAATAGACTCGCCGTAACAAAGTCGGATCGACGCGTATGAGCATGACCGGGTGGATACGCCCGGCAGTCTCGGGGGAAGGATACGAAGTAGCGGCGAATTGCCCGGGGGGGCGGTGCCGCCCGCAACACCATGAGTCGCCGATGACAACCGTACGAGACCCTACGTTGCTTTTTGAACGCATGACGCGTGGCCCGGCTGTTGCGCAGTCCGCAACCATAGCGGCAAGGACGGTCGACGACGCTGTCTATTCGATTTTTCACGAGCCCTGGTGGCTCGATATCGCCACCGGCGGCAACTGGAGCGTCGCCAAGGTTGTGCGCGGTAAAGAGGTGCTCGGCGAGCTGCCTTACTATTCGACGCGTATGGGGATGTGGCGCATCTCTCATCTTCCGCCGCTCACCCGCACCCTCGGCCCGGTCATCAAACCCGCCGGCCTCGACGCGTCCCATGAACAGCATCGCCGGCTGAGCGTCACCTCGGAGCTGATCGAACAATTGCCGCATTTCGACAGCTTTTTTCAGCTTTTCGATCCGCGGGTCGAAGATGCGCTCGCGTTTGCCTTGCGCGGCTTCACGGTATCGGCGCGCTACACCTTTCAGATCGCTCCGGATTGCACGGTGGCCGAAGCCTGGGCGCGCCTGCACGGCAAGACCCGCAACGTGATCCGCAGTGCAGAGCGCCGACTGACCGTGGCGCCCATCGCCACACCGAGCGAATTCCTGCAGTTCTACGAAACGAATCTGCTTGAGCGATCGCGCACGAATGCCTATGGCACGGCGGTGATGCGGCAACTCGTGAATGCGTTCGTCGCACGCAAGGCCGGACATCTGCTGGGCGCCTACGGCCTTGATGGACGACTAGTGGCGGCGATCGGTCTGGTCTGGGACCGGCATGCGATGTACTACCTGCTGTCTTCGCGCGCACTCGGAGCGCATGGCGGGTCGATCAGCCTGCTGATCTGGATGGGGATCCAGGATGCGCTCGAGCGCAAGCTGACGTTCGATTTCGACGGCTTCTCCAGCCCAGCCACCTACAATTTCCTCGATGGCTTCGGCGGGGCATTGAAGCAGCGCTTAGGGGTCGAGCGCCTCGGGACCATGTATTCGGTCGCGCGTATTCTCAAGCGTCGCATCGTGCCCGGCTCGGCTGCGGTGTTCGCACCTAACCTCTGAGAATCTGGCTGCGCCGCGGGTCCGGCCTGAATACCGCTTTCGCAGGCGGGGCCACTCACCTGGCTTATGCCACTTCTTGCGTGCGGCCGGCCGAGCCTATCATCGCTTCCGCCAGTTCAATGGCGTTCGACGCGAACAACGCCGGGGTCCAACGCTTGACCGACGTGAGCGCATTGGCGGAGAAGCGCTCGCGCAGTGCGCCGCTGGTGCCCAACTGCGTGATTTTCGTGGCCAGCGCGGACTCGTCGCCGGGCTCCACGATGAAACCGTTGACACCGTCCTGCACCAGCTCGTTCGCTACCCCGCAGGCGCGCGTGACAATCGCGGGTGTGCCGGCTGCGAAGGCCTCGTTGATGCATAAACCCCATTGGTCGAATTTGCTGGCGAGCACGACGAAATCCGCGAGCGCGTAGAGACTCGGCATATGTGGGTTCGGCACCGAACTCAGAATCGTCACGTGGCGGTTTAGGCCGAGCCGGTCGATCTGCTCCAGCAATTGTTTCTTGCACGGACCTTGCCCGACCAGCACGAGCGAGACGCCTTCCGCATGGAGTCCTGATTGAAAGAAGGCGCTAATCAGCAGGTCGATATTCTTGCGCGACACGAAGCGGCTCACGCAGAGCACATAGCGCGGCGGCAGCGTGAAGCGCGCGCGGATCTCGGCGGCATTCGATGCGGCTTCGCGGGCCATGCGGGAGAAGTAATCGACGTCGATCACGTCGAAGCCCACGCGCGAACGCTCCATCGGCACGCCAAGCGAGCGCGCATAGGCACGGTGCTTTTCTCCTGCCACCAGCGCGGCGTCGAACCTCGACACCAGCAGGCGCTTGAAGCGTTCCTTCAGCGCGTAGCGCTTGCCGTCGTCCGCTTTCGAGTCCGACATATAGATCAGGGAAAAGCGGCGCGTCAGCGCTTTCAGGATGCACAGCACGATGGAATAGTTGGTGTTGTAGCCGAGCGTGACGACCACGTCCGGCGCAAACTCGCGGAGCACCGATAACAACGCGACGGTTACCCGAAAGGTATGGCCGTCGCGTTCGCCGGCCTCCTTGATGAGCGTGACGCAGTTCGCAGGATGAGTATTGAAGAAGGCGGTACGACGCTCTTGCGGAAAATCGTACACACCGGATTTACCGAATACTTCGACGAGAAACACTTCATGACCACGGGCGTTGGCAAGTCTGACAAGCGCCTGATAGCGCGGCACGTGATAGTCACCCAGATTGCCGACGACGAATAGGACTCGCATGGAAGGGCTAACCGTTCGGGGTTGGGTTGGCAGGCGTACGTTCTTGCTGATCATCGTAACCTGCTAAAGACGCGGGTCGGAGCGTTGTCCGGGGACGGCGAGGGTTTGGCGGGTAAGTCAGAGCGGACGACTGCATCGCCGTGCGGCCCGGCTATCCGCCCCGGGCCCGGACTGTGCGGGTGTACGAGGCAATCATCGTCGCCAGTTCCTGCGCGGCGGGCGTCACCGGAACGGCGGCGCGTTGCAGCAGGCAGACGTCCTGCTCGGCGGCGCGCTCGCGTACCGCAATCGAGGTCAGCGAATCCGCGAAAGGACCACGCTTCACCACGACCGACGATTCGAGCGAGAGGCAATCGGTTTCCCCCACGAGGTGGAGACTCTCGAACAACCCCTCCACCGTAGCGATGATGTTGGGCGGCGGCAGGCCATGGCTTGCAAACAGGTTGCTAAGACGGCTGGCTTGCGGGTCGTCAGTCAGATTGGGCGAGCGCGTGGCGATCCATGTGCAGCCGGTCAATTCGGCGAGCGAGGTGGCGTCCGCTTGCGGATGGCCGCGCCGGCAGACGATCACCGGATCGGACGGATAAAGCCGGGTCACGGACAGGTCGGCCGTGTCGGTATGCTTCGAAACTAGCGCCGCGGCGAAATCCAGTGTGCCCTCACGAATCCACGCAATCATCATTCGCGAGGTGCCCGTGCGCAGATGAACGGCGACGCGCGGAAAGCGTGCGCGGAATTCGATGAGCACAGGCGCCAGCGCATCGATCAGCGGCTCCGTGGTCATGCCGAAGGTGACCTCGCCGGCATAGTCGCCACGCAACTGCTGCACTTCCTGCTCGGCCCGCTCGCATTCGCCGAGAATCGTCGCGGCCCGTTGCAGCAGCCGTTGACCGAGCGCCGTCAAGGCAATCCCCCGGTTGGTACGGGTGAGCAGCGTCGCGCCGAGGATCAGCTCGAGATTCTGCAACTGCTGGGTGATGCCGCTCTGTGCCGTCCCAAGGGCCCGTGCCGCCGCGCGAATGCTGCCGTGCTCCGCCACCGCGGTGAACACACGCAACTGGGAAATCGTCAGGGCCATGGCGCTCGGTGAATTTGGTGATCGGTAAAAGTGAACATGATAGACCGATAGGGACTTCTTTGGCGCACCGGCGCGGCTTAGGATGGCACGGACCACACGCAGCTTCTGTTTTTGTTCCCCAAGCCACTTTTCTACCCCACCGGCTCACCATGAAAACTCCGTTGATGCTCCTGATCGCCGCGCTGACTTTCAGCAGCAGCGCGTTTGCTACTGGTAACGACACGCTGCGGCTCGGCATCGATCCGAGCTACCCGCCCATGGATTCCAAAGCGCCGGACGGCAGCGTGCAGGGCTTCGACGTCGACCTCGGCAACGAAATCTGCCGGCGTATCCATGCACACTGCCAATGGGTCGAACTGGAGTTCTCGGGGATGATTCCGGCACTACAGGCACGCAAGATCGACGCGATCATGTCGTCGATGGCGATCACCGAAAAGCGTCAGCAGCAGATTCTGTTTTCGTCGAAGCTGTTTCAGTTCAAATCGCACCTCGTGGCGAAGCAAGGCTCGGGGCTGAGCGATACGCCTGCATCGCTGGCGGGCAAGCAGATCGGCGTGCAGTCGGGCACCCAGTTCGAAACCTATGCACAGGCGCATTGGGCGCCCAACGGCGTCAATATCGTCGCGTACAAGAGTCAGGATGAAGTCTTCACGGACCTCGTCAATGGCCGCCTCGACGGCGCTTTGCTCGGTACGGTGGAAGCGGATCAGGGTTTTTTGCGCACGCCGGCCGGCAAGGGCTTTGCGTTCGTGGGCGCACCGCTCTCGATGGGCGACCATGGCGTCGGCATCGGCTTGCGCAAGGACGAAACCGCCTTGCAAGCGTCCATCAATGGCGCGATCGCGTCGATGCTGAAAGACGGCACGTACGCGAAGATCGCGCACAAGTATTTCGATTTCGATCCGTACGGCGGCGATTGATCGCAAGCGCTGCAATGGTCGCAATCGGCAAGCATCTGGACAGTCAGTCTTACCTTATTCGCACATGAAAAAACAATCGATCCCGCTTCTGTCACCCGCCATCGGCACGCACCGTGAACTGGTGAGCTTTCATTTCGGCCCTGCGGATAGCGGGCAGAAAATCTACATACAGTCGACCCTGCACGCCGACGAAACGCCTGCGATGCTGACAAGCGTGCTGCTGAACCGGCGTCTGCGTGAACTCGAGGAGCAAGGTGCGCTGGCCGCCGAGATCGTGGTGGTGCCGGTGGCGAACCCGGTCGGGCTCGGCCAGTACGTGCTTGGGCAGTTCCTCGGACGCTTCGATCTCGGCAGCGGCAAAAACTTCAACCGCCACTTCCTGCAATTCTCGCGAGTGGTGGAACGCGCCAAGGAGGCGCTCGGCCCGGACCCGGTGGCCAATCGCCAGATCGTCCGGCAACTGGTGCGTGAAGAGCTGGAGCAGCAAAAGCCGCTGACCGAATTCGAATCATTGCAATTGGCGCTGCAGAAGCTCACCTTCGATGCGGACGTCGTGATCGACCTGCATTGTTCTCTGGAAGCGGTGATGCATCTGTACACGAGCGAGGCGGGCTGGTCCGACTTCGAGCCGCTCGCCCGCTACCTGGGCTCGCGTGCCTCGCTGCTCGCGACGGACTCGGGCGGCGGCGCTTTCGACGAAACGCATAGCCTGCTGTGGTGGCAATTGCAGCAGAACCTGCCGGCCGACAAGCCGGTCGGCAATGGCACGCTGGCCGTGACGGTGGAGTGCCGCGGGCAGCGCGACGTGTCGTATGAGGTGGCGCAGCAGGACGCGGACGCGATTGTCGACTATCTGAAGTGGCGTAAAGCCATTCGCGGCGAGCCGAAGCCGCTGCCGGAACTGCTGACACCGGCGACGCCGCTCGCGGGCAGCGAGCAGTTCTATGCGCCGGTGAGCGGGATACTCGTGCACCGCGCGAATATCGGCGACACGATCCGCGCGGGCGATCCGCTATTCGATATCGTCGATCCGCTGACGGACGAAACCACCACGATCAGCAGCAAGACCGACGGCATTTTCTATATGCGTCGCGCGATTCGCTTCGTGACCGCGGGCGCGCCGTTGGGCCGCGTCACGGGAACCCGGCCGGTACGTACGGGCGTGCTGTTGGGCGCGTAATGGCGCGACGCGCCGGGCATCGATCTTGCCGCGTGCTTCATGCGGCATTTACCGACCGATGCCCGGCGGGGTACCTCAAAGACTTCAAACCACAGTCAGGGTCGGCGCGACAGCCGCCGGATCGCTGATGCTCGGCCGGCCGGTTTCGACGTGACCGGCGAGGCGGCGGGCGTAGCTGCTGTCTTCATTGCTGCTGACAGTCAGGTCGTACCAATGATGGCTCGACGCTAGCACCCATGCCTCTTCGATCTCCGCACCACCCGGCACGACGATCGTACGCGGGCGCGCGCCATACGCATTGTCGATCACCGTCAGGCGTGCAATGCCGTGGCCCTTGTTGGTGAACTGCAGGAACACGTTGCCGTTCGCCACGTCGTAATGCGTGCGCACTTCCGGCAGCGACGGCTTGCTGTTTTGTGTCTGCGTTTGCGCCGCGTTGCCGGCGAACTTGCGCACGAAGCCGTTCGGGCCGTACACGTCGAAGGCATAGACGCCGCTCGTCGTGGTCAGGTCGAAGGTCTCCTTCAACGACTTGCCCGCTTCGACGGTGTAGCGCCACGGACCGTCGGTGCGGTTGGTCGAGTAGACGTAGAAGTGCGCGCCTTGCTCGCCGGTGTTGGCCAGCTCGATCGTGAAGGTGTTCTGCGTGACGCTCACATGACCGTTCACATGCAGTTCATACGGCAGCGCCCGCGCGAAGCGGATGCCCGCTTCTTGCGGATCGAACGGGCCCGGCGTCGCCGGCACGACCGGCTTCGGATTCGTTGCGCACTGGTTGTTGGCGGTCGTGATGTAGTTGCTTGTGTCCGGCAGCGGCGGCATGGTTGCGTCCGGGGTGCGGAAGTCGAACGCCTTGGTCAGATCGCCGCACACCGCACGGCGCCATGCCGTGATGTTCGGCTCGAATACGCCGAAACGCTTTTCGATGAAGCGGATCACCGAGGTGTGATCGAACACCTGCGAGCACACAAAGCCACCCTTGCTCCACGGCGAGACGATCGTCATCGGCACACGCGGCCCGAGGCCGTAGGGCAGGCCGTCGGCCGTGTAGCTGCCGCCGCGGTACGGGTTCACCACATTGTGAATTTCGCCTTCTACGCTGACGGTCGACTGGCCCTGTGCGGGCGTCGTTGCCGGTTGCGGCGGCACGAGGTGGTCGAAGAAGCCGTCGTTCTCGTCATACATGATGAACAGGACCGTCTTGCTCCAGACTTCCGGGTTCGAGGTCAGCGCATCGAGGATCGTCGACAGGTACTCCGCTCCGTAAGCCGGCGTGTAGCTCGGGTGCTCCGAGTAAGCGGCCGGTGGCAGCAGCCATGACACCTGCGGCAGGTTGCCCGCGAGCACGTCGTTCTTCAGATCGGCAATCGCGCGCACCGTTTGCGCGCGCTCGTACAGCGCGGAGCCCGGCTGTGCGTTGATGTAGTTGGCGAAGTTCTGCAGCACGTTGGTGCCGTAGTTGCCGTTCAGCGGATCGGCGCCCGTCAGGCCCTGCTGGTAGACCTGCCATGAAATGCCGGCGGCCTGCAGGCGTTCCGGATAGGTGGTCCACGAGAGCAACTGATACTTCGGCGGGCCGTCGCCATCGACATAGTCGTTGTTGTCGAGCAGCGGGCCGCCCATCGTGCCGCTCGGGTCCACCATGCCGGTCATCAGATACGAACGGTTCGGGTGGGTCGGGCCGGGCAGCGAGCAGAAGTAGGCATCGCAAACCGTGAAGGCGTCGGCCAGTGCGTAGTGGAACGGGATGTCGCTACGCAGGTAGTAGCCCATCGTCATGTCGGTCTTGTACTGCGGCCACTGGTTGTACGCGCCGTTGTTGATCGCATAGTGCGTCGGGTACCACGAGTGGTCGAGATCGCCAACGCATTGCGCGCTGGTGGTCTGCGTGTTCAGATGGAACGGCAGCACCGGTTGTGCCGCATTTTCCTTGGACGGCTGATACCACACCGGCTGCTGGCCGCCCGGCAACGGAATCGGGAAGCGGTCGTTGTAACCACGTACGCCGCGCAGATGGCCGAGGTAGTGATCGAACGAACGGTTCTCCTGCATGAACACCACAATGTGCTCGACGTCCTGAATCGTGCCGGTACGCGAATACGCCGGTACAGCAAGCGCATTGCGGATCGATTCAGGAAAGGCGGCCAAAGCGGCGGCTGCACCAGCGGACGATGCGACGGTCTGCAGGAAACGGCGACGGCTATTTGAGGTCATTGGTTATCACCTTCTGCGGGGGTGGAAGAGAGCGCGTCTGGCGCGCCCGGGAGAATCCGGTGGTCAATTGCTGCTGCCGTTCTGGTCGCCGTCGCCCGGTGCATAGTGCAACACGGGGGTGACTTGCCGGCTGTCTGCTGCAAGGCTGGCCTGCACGCTTTGCACTGCGCTGTCCGAGGCTGCCGCGGCAGTGGCGCCGGGTTCGCTGGTCAGCGGCGTCGATGCGCCCAATGCAAGCTGTGGTGTTACCGTCGGGCTTGTTTCATGGCCTGAGGCTGGGACTGCGTTGGGTGCTGCGCTGCTTTGATCGGCGCTGGTCGAAGTGCCGTCGTCCGGACCGCAGGCGGACAGCAAGATGGTTGTGAGTGCAACGAGCACGGCCGTAGCCGCGACGTGGTGTCGTCTCATGTCTGCATCCTCGTTCGGGTCGCGGGATGCAGTCTCCAGTGACTTGAAGAAAATATTATGAAAGAGTGTGTAACGTTTGCGAGTCGCTAAAACGAGGGTTTTTTGTGGCTGTCTGGAAAGGTATTCGAAAACATAAGACAGGGAAAACGGGTCGATTTACCGCATTCATTTGTTAAATCGGTAAGATCGGACTGCTGAATGAGAAAATGTAAAAATGACACGCATCGAACAACCTTTCGATTCCTTGCGGCTCGCGGACGAGTGGCTCGAAGCCGATGGCTTTGGCGGCTCCGCATCGGGAACGGTCGGCATCGCGCGCACGCGCCGCTACCACGCGCTGTTGCTGACCGCCACGCATGCGCCTGGCGGGCGGGTCGTGCTGGTCAACGGCATCGAAGCGTGGCTCGAGGCGAACGGCACGCGCTACCCGCTCAGCATGCAGCGCTACGTGCCTGACGTGGTGTATCCAGATGTCTCTGCGAGCCTGCTCAGCTTCGATACGCAGCCGTGGCCGACGTGGCGCTTCCGGCTCGATGGCGAGGTGGTGCTGATTGCCGAGGTATTCGTGGCGAAGGCAACCTGCGAGACGGTTCTGCGCTGGCGTTTCGAACACGGCGAGGCAGGCGACGATTCAAGTGACACCGCAAGCGGGGGGGGGGGGGGGGGGGGGGGGGGGGGGGGGGGGGGGGGGGGGTGGGGTGGGGGGGGGGGGGGGGGGGGTGT